>JAFAFV010000120.1 GCA_023423285.1 Bacteroidota bacterium | reverse complement strand
GTAATGTTGAGTGTAATAGCAATAAAAAGTAAAACGTCGAAAAGCTTACCTGCCGGGGTGTTTGATTGAAAAATTATTATATAGATGCGTTCCCGCAAAGAGCCTTGTTCATCTGGCTTATTGCTATCCTGCACAACATCATGCCTGTCTGGCAAAATATGAAATAACGACACGGCGCTTTGTTTTAACCATTAAAGATATGGTTATTATTGCAGCTTTTTATTTGGCCTGCTGCAGGATTTTTTGTTACTCTATTTTGTTTTTATCATAAACGTTTTTAGAAACAAACCAGTAAGGAATAATGCTGACAGCACATAATATACCCGAGATGAGATACACTTCTGAAAATCCCATGACGCCTGAAATAAAGCCGCCCGCCAGCATTCCTATGGCTAGGCCCAGGTCAAAACTAAGCATATAAGTTGCGTTTGCCGTTCCTCGCTTGCCGTGGCCTGCAATATTTACGTATAAGGTTTGCATGGCAGGAAACAACATTCCATAACCGATGCCGATAAATAAACCCGATGCGCAATACGCTAAAAAATTATGAAATACAGAAAATGCTATCAATGAGACAGCTATTAGTACAAAAGCTATCAGGTTGATGTGATGAATATAACCGCGGTCAACCATTCGGCCTGCAAAAATGCGCGATGCCATTATGCCGCCCGCCCAGAACGCAAAAAAAATACCAGGGTTTTGAATGTTGATCTCAAGGCCGTATTGTGCTACAAAAGGCCCAATCGTGCCCCATGCAAAACTGGGCAGTAACTGATTTAGAAAAATAGGCCAGCTTTTAATAAGAAAAAACCGGTCCATTGACAAAACGGGTTTTTCTACAGGACGTTTAAAAGGTAATTTTATAAATGAAGCGATGAGAACACCCAGCGCAGCCATAGCCACTGCCCACCACAGTAACATCTGAAAGCCATTGTTATAATAAATATGTATGGCAATAAATGGAGCAATGGCCATGGCAATATTATTGAATGTTCCAAAATACCCGATGCCTTCAGAGCGGCGAGCGGACGGAATCACATCAATGGAAACCGTGCTGGTGGAAACAGTAGCCAGCCCCCACCAAAGGCCGTGTACAAACCTTACCACTACAAAAAGCATAACCGTGGTAGCGTAGAAATAACCGGAAAAAGAAAGGGCATATAATAAGGAGCCGATAATTAAAAGTCCTTTTCGGGAAAACATATCAACCATATAACCAGAAAACGGGCGGATGAGCAACAGCGCAATGGCATAAGAAGATAGTACTATGCCTGTTTGCGTTTGCGGCACATGCAACTGCTCTGTAATGTACAACGGAATAGAAGGCATTAGCAGGTTGAAGGAACATGCTAAAAAAAAGTTGGTGAGGGTAATAATCACAAACTCACGGTTCCATAATCTCAACTCCATAGGCCTGTTTCTCTTTAAAAAGCTACAAAGCTACGGAATAAAAAACGAGGCAGATCATTCACATCTCATACATGAGGAACGGTGTTCTATCAAACTTTTAAATAAAAAACAGCGCCCTGTAGAGCGCTGCTAAAATTATCTTACAGAGATTTTAATTTGTCTCTGTTTTCATAAACCTTCATGGCTGCATTATAGAAATCTTCCATGTAAGACATCGGTGCTGTTAACGGCCCTCCGCCAGAAAGCCTTACTACTGTGGCGCAAACCTTATCGCAATTAGGCATATGTTTGTTTTTTTCTTTAAATTCTTTTAAACGCGTAGGGTTAAAGATCATATTATACTCTGGCAATGTTGTAATGTAATCTATCCAACTGTCTTTATGCAAACCTTTGCCAATGTAGCCACCCACAGGAATGCCTTCTGCATTCATGGCCTTATAAAAGGTAGCTATAGGCAATCCGCCAAAAAACTCAGGATTATAAGTAAGCGCGTAATGATAGTAAGCGCCTTCTCCGCCACCGTATTTAATCTGCGGAAGCAGCCCTTTAAAACCTTTAAATTTTTGATCGAGCCAGCGGGCATTTCTGTTGCGGATGTCGTGCCTTTGTTTATGCGTATCTAATTGCCCCACTAAAATTGCAGCCACAACTTCCGGCATGCGGTATTTAGGGCCGATGCGCACATTGGCGCCTCCTTTTAAGTAATCTGTACCGTGTTCAATAACGGTGTATGCATGGTTTGCCAGTTCTTCGTTATTAGTAAATATAGCGCCGCCTTCTCCACAACCAACTACTTTAGATGCCTGAAAACTCAAACAGCCAATGTCACCTATCGTGCCTAAGGTTCGGCCATTATGAGTGGCCATAATGGCCTGGCAGGAGTCTTCAATTACTTTTAGTTTGTGTTTATTGGCTATGCGCATTATGTTGTCCATATCACAGGCTACTCCCATAATATGCACCGGCATGATGGCCTTTGTTCGGGGTGTGATTTTTTTTTCCACATCTGACGGATCAAGTTGGTACGACAATGGGTTCAGATCTGCCAATACAGGCAATGCTCTTGCAGAAAGTATTGCCGCAATGGTTCCCATATCGCTATATGGCGATGTAATCACTTCGTCTCCTGCGCCAATATTTAGCGCGTGTACCGCAGCCGAAAGCGCATTAGTTCCGGCATTGGTCATGCGCACATATTTGGCATTTAAGAACTTTGGAAGTTCTGTCTCCATCTTTTGCACCATGCTTATACGAAGCCTTTGCGCTTCGTACCTTGTCCATCTGCCGCTCTTGTAGGATTGCATGGTTGTTTCTTCAACCGTTTTATCCATCCAGGGCCACTCAGGCCACGGTTGGGCTTTAATATCGTGTACGGGTGTACCGCCTAAAATGGCCAAATCTCCGCTTACTTTTTTGGTTTGTGAAAAGGATTTGTAAGAACCAGATAGCAGGGTTCCTGCAGTTAGTACAGAAGCTTTCCCAAGGAAAAGTCTCCTGTTGATTCTGTTTTTTTTCATGATTTCTTTTTTAAATTATATGGCAACGTTTACGTACCCTAAAGTAACGAAAAAAATATTAAAAATCAATTTTCTCAAATTTAGTTTTATACTGGTTGCAGGCTTTATGAATGGTGTTTGCCAGTGGTGTATATTTAAACTGTGGTAAAGTTTTGGGCAGTTTGGTGTTATCAAAAATAGTTTGAGTTTGGGCCAGTTTGGCAGTTTCCCTTGTAACCAGTGGTTTTTGGCGGGAGAAAAAGGATTTAAGTTTTTCTATGCGCCACGCAATGGCGCCCAGGAAAGGAGTTGCTTCTCTGTGCGGCCTTTTTTTGCCAAAGGCATCAGCCATTTTATCAAAAAGTTTTTTAAAGCTCCAGTTGTCATTGCAAACAATAAACCGTTGTTCAGTAATATTGCTTTTCATTAGTTCTACAGCAGCTTTGGCCACGTCCTCCACATCGGTAAAACCATTTACGCCATTGGTATACCAGCCAAATTCCTTGTAAGCACTTTTAAAAATAGCAGAACTGCCAGTACTCCAATTGCCATAACCAATAATGGTGGCAGGATTTAGTATCACGCCTTCCAAACCCTCGGCAAAGCCGCGCCATACCTCCAGTTCGGCTTTATGCTTGGTGATAGCATAGTGGGTATTTGCTTTGCTGTCTTCCCATTTTGCATTTTCGTCTACCACGGTGCTATTCTTACTCCTGCCCAGCGCTGCAACAGAGCTGATATAAACAAGTCTTCTTACCTTTTGTTCTATGGCTACATTTACCACATTCGCCGTGCCTTGTATATTAATCTGGTACATGTGATTTCGATCACTTTTGTTGAAGGAAACAACCGCAGCGGAGTGTATTACTATGTCTATGCCGTGCATAGCATCTGCAAGAGCCATTACATCAAGCACATCACCTTCTACCCACTGTACTTTTTTTAAAACGTCACCATCCATAAAAGCAGGCATTTTGCTTGTTGCCCTTTTAATGGCACGAACAGCAAATCCCTCTTCAATTAAACGCTTGATGATATAGGCTCCCAGAAATCCAGTGCCTCCAGTAACCAGTATTTGAGCATTTTGACCGATGAGTAGAGATTTGTGCGAAAGTAAAAATTAAAAGATTAATTATCAGGTTGCGGTTTGTTTACAATATTCAAAACATCGGCGAATAAAAATATACACGC
Organism: Bacteroidota bacterium; assembly: GCA_023423285.1. GTDB lineage: Bacteria > Bacteroidota > Bacteroidia > Chitinophagales > Chitinophagaceae > Niabella. The sequence continues at coordinate 6,824 of JAFAFV010000120.1, read as the reverse complement.
TATCAAAAACCAGGTAAGCGGAGATGAAAACAATGCGTGCGAAATTACCTCGGTATAAATAGTTGCATCAGTACCAAGTGTTGAAAGGCTTTTGTTTTGAGCAATATACTGATCCCGAATGACGTAAGAAATTGCATCCAGCACAACAACCAACACACTCAGCCATCCTATTTGTTTGATTCTTCGGTAAAGCATATCGCTCCATTTCGCATTTCTGGCAGCTTTTTTAACAGTTGAAAATAGCATCCAACCCATTAAAAAAATAATGGTAATTTTTATCAGATCCAAAATATTCATTGGTAGAGTAGCTTCCCTGTAAGATTGTATGGTTGCTACATCAGACGAAGATGAAGCCACCGCTGTATTTAAAATATTTGCTGCCATCACCATGATAAGTATGACTATGATAAGAATGGTATTGGGGTTCAGTCTAAGTTTTTGCTTCATGCGCTTTAATTTAAAATTGATAACACCAACAGGCAAACATCCCGTAAAAATAGTAAACCTGCCTATCTTTAGGGCAAAAGTTTTAATGATGAAAAAACTATTTGCAACTCTGCTTCTGCTTATAAATGCCGGCATTGTGTTATGCCAGACAGAGGATGAATTTTTTATAAAAAAAATATCTGATGAAATATTTACCAATAGCCAGGCTTATAACAATCTGCGCGTGCTTACCAAAAATATCGGTCCAAGACTTGCCGGCTCTGCAAATATGTACAAGGCCGAAAACTGGAGCTATGATTTATTAATAGAAACCGGAAGTGAAAACACTTTCAAACAAGCGTGCATGGTGCCCCGCTGGGTGCGGGGTGGTAAAGACGAAGCCACGGCCATTTTGCCTGATAAAACAAGAAGAATTCTGGACATAATAGCATTGGGTAACAGCGTAGGCACAGAAGGCAAATATTTAAATGCTCCGGTCATGCTGATTAATTCATTTGAAGAACTTGATGCGCGGAAAGATGAGGTAAAAGGAAAAATTGTTTTTTACAATTATAAATTCGATCCCCGGTTTGTAGAAACTTTTTTGTCTTACGGCGATGCCGTAAAGTACAGGGGCGGGCAGGGAACTATCACAGCAGCAAAATACGGGGCCGTGGCAACCATAGTAAGAAGCATGACGCACGAAGCCGGCAACAATCCTCATACAGGCGCCACGCGCTACGATTCTGCTTACAAAAAAAATCCCGCTGTGGCCATTGGCTTGCAGGATGCAGACTGGCTGGCAGATGCTATTTTGAAAAATAAAAATGTGATGGTGCAGTTAAAAACCAACGCGCATTTTTTACCTGACGTGCAAGGGCATAATATAATTGGAGAACTTAAGGGAGCAACATTTCCCAACGAATATATTGTGGTGGGCGCACACCTGGATAGCTGGGATAACTGCGAAGGCGCACATGATGACGGCGCAGGCGTTACACAAACCATCGAAATTTTAAGAACCTTTAAAGCGCTTGGTTATAAACCGCAAAGAACCATCCGGTTTGTATTATTTGCCAATGAAGAAAACGGCACACGCGGCGCACGCAAATATGCAGAAGAAGTGGAAGCCAAAAATGAAAAACACATATTTGCCCTGGAAAGTGACGCGGGCGGTTTTACACCGAGGGGCTTTCATTTTGATGTAACGCCAGCCGTTTTTGATAAGCTGAAGCAATGGGCCCCGTTGTTTGAGCCTTATGGAGGAAACATGTTTGTAAATAACGGAGTAAGCGGTGTAGACATAAGCTTTTTAAAAAAAATGGGTGTTTCATTAAGCGGCCTGGCGCCGGATTCTCAAAGATATTTCGATATTCATCACTCACGGGCTGATGTGTTTGAAAGCGTGAACAAGCGCGAATTGGAACTGGGGGCCATTAATATGGCGGCATTGATTTACCTGGCAGATAAATATGGTTTGTAGCCTTACTTTTGCAAACCAATTTTGTAAATAGAATGACTGTAAAACTTATTGTTGATAATAATAATGAACTGCGCGAAGTGCAGGAAGAAGATAGGCTTCATCCTGTTGTAAAAGGCGCGGCCACCCTGTTTTCCTATATCTTTCACCCTGTGTTTGTGCCTGTATATGTAATGATCTTCCTGCTGTTTATTCATCCTTTTTTATTTGTGGGTTTTGATGACAGAAACAGGGTGCTCATCCTGATCCAGTCTGTTTTAATGTTTACTTTTTTCCCATTGGTTTCAGTGGCGTTATTAAAAGCGCTCAAGTTCATCAGCTCTATAAAATTAAGAGATCGTAAAGACCGCATTATCCCGTTCATCATATGTAATATCTGGTATTTCTGGATCTGGTATGTGTGGCGCAATTTGCCCCAAATGCCGCGCGAGGCCGTGGCTTTTGCCATGAGCATTTTCCTTGCGTCATCCATCGGGTTGTTGTTCAACATCTATCTAAAAATAAGTATGCACTCGATTGCAATTGGAGTTTCAGCCGCCTTTTTAACCGCGCTTTCCTTTCAGTATGATGTGGGCTTTGGTTTTTATCTTTCACTTACTTTTTTAATTGGCGGCGCTGTTTGCACCTCAAGGCTGCTTTTAAAAGAGCACCTTCCTTCGGAAATTTATTGGGGTTTGGCAACAGGTTTGCTGGCTGTATTGGCTGCAAATATTATCACCTGATTAACAGGCTATATTTTAACAGGATTAAAAAATGCAGTTGCATTCTCGGGTAACGGAATAGGTTCTCCGGGTTTAATATCAAGCGTAGTTATGTACCGCTGCACATCAGACAGGGTAAATGATTGTTTGAATTCATTCCTAAGTTCTGAATTGCGGTTGGCCATGCAAACATTTCCCTCTTCGCTTTCAATAAAAGTAAGACGTAATTTATCTTCCAGCCGGCTGATAAACCCGGATAATCCTTCTTGTTCTTTTTTCAATACTATTTGCTTTTGAAATAAAATTACAAAAATCTGCTGATTGCCCCGGAAATCAAGGCAGGGCAGCATCACAAAAATATTTCCAAATATCTTAGTTTTATACTGCTAAATATGTTAGTTTTGTTGTTGATAATTAATTTATAACGGATAGAGGTATATTGTAATTTTGAATTATGGCTAAAGCAGAAAATAAAGAAATAGAATTGAGCAGTGAAAAACTGAAAGCGCTAAAACTTACTATGGAGAAGATTGATAAAGACTATGGTAAGGGCAGCGTGATGTTGATGAATGAAAAATCATCAGCCTCGCACGATGTGATCTCCACCGGCTCTATCGGGCTGGATACAGCGCTGGGCATTGGCGGCCTGCCGCGGGGTCGTGTAGTGGAAATTTACGGTCCTGAATCAAGCGGTAAAACAACCGTTGCCACACACATTATTGCTGAAGCACAAAAAAAAGGCGGTATGTGCGCTATTATTGATGCAGAGCATGCTTTTGACAGCGTGTATGCACAAAAACTGGGCGTCATTATTGACAACCTTTTAATATCTCAACCCGATTATGGCGAGCAAGCACTTGAAATTGCAGACAGGTTAATTCTTTCCGGCGCACTTGATGTGGTAGTGATTGACTCAGTAGCAGCTTTGGTTCCAAAAAGTGAACTTGAGGGCGAAATGGGCGATAGCAAAATGGGCCTGCATGCAAGGTTGATGAGCCAGGCATTGCGTAAACTAACCGCTACCATTTCTAAAACAAATACCATTTGTATTTTTATCAACCAGTTGCGCGAAAAAATCGGGGTGATGTTTGGCAATCCCGAAACCACAACTGGTGGTAATGCGTTAAAGTTCTATGCATCGGTAAGGCTTGACATCCGCCGCAGCACGCAGATTAAAGATGGCGATGAAACTATAGGCAACCGCGTAAAAGTAAAGGTGGTAAAAAACAAAGTAGCACCGCCTTTCAGGGCTGCAGAGTTTGACATTATTTTTGGTGAAGGTATTTCAAAAACAGGCGAGATCATTGATATGGGTGTTGAACTGAACATTATCCAAAAAAGCGGATCATGGTACAGCTACAACAGCGACAAGTTGGGGCAGGGCCGCGACGCTGTGAAGAGTTTACTGATGGATAACCCTGAACTCTCAAATGAAATTGAAGGAAAGATCAGGGAAAAAATTGTAGAAATGAAAGGATAAAATATTAGGATGAGTTAGTAAAACCGCTTCTGTTAAGAAGCGGTTTTTCATTTATAGGCCAAACCACTTTTGCAATTATTTAGGGATTGTTGCCAAACGAAAAAATACAACACACCGTCATAATACCAAACGCGTTTATGAAAAATCTTTGGTTCAAATTTTAAAACTCATCACCATGAAAAGGTATTTATTAGTAAGCCTTATTACAGCCCTGATCGGTTTCTTTTTCGCATCCGCAGCATCTGCACAAATACGCCCAGGCATAAACAGGGGTTATGACAATCGATATGAAAACGAGCGGTACGCCAATGTCAATAACAGCAACTGGGTAAGCATAGCCCGCACACGCGTTTCATCTGGCAGGAATTATGAAAAAGTGAATATAAACAGGAGGTTTGGCAACATTCGCCAGTTATTGTTTAATGCAGACGGACCGGTGCATATATACCGGGTAACAGTAAGATACAATAATGGCCGCACGGAAGAACTGAATGTACGCAACAGCAGGCGAGACAACAGGAGAAGCAATCGTAATACTGACCTTATCGTTACGGTTCCCAACCGCTGGAACAATGATGTACGCCAGGTAACATTCTGGTATGATGCTGATAATCGTTCCCGTGTCAGGCCTACAATTAATATACTTGGCCGGTAAAAAAAATTAAATTTTAGGGTTATAAATAGAGGGTCAACAGCTCCGCATTTTATTGTGGGGCTGTTAGTTTTTGTATGATCTCGGTTTTGTGAATAATTTAAAGGCGGAATGAAACTAAATGTGATTTAAAGCGTCTCATAAGCAGGTAAGGCATGTTAGTTGTTGCCTATAATTAAATTTTATGCTATGCACAAATATTTTAGATATTTTATCCCGGTTTTAGCAATTGCGTTATTCTCTTGTGCGCCTTCGCAGCGTTACAAAGGTGACAAAGACAGATATGGAAATATTTTAAAAGGACGTGAGAATGAAGCATATAACACCCGCGACTGGAACAGGCTGACAAGCGTAAGGGTTGCACCACGCAAAGAGCAAAAGAGCATCAATGTGAAACGCCGCGATGGAAAGGATGTTCGTGAACTTATGTTTCGTACAGATGATGATGTAAATGTTTACAGTGTTGATGTTAAGTACTCAAATGGCCGAAGTGACCAGTTAAGTCTGCGCTCCGGCATGTATGACAGGCGTCGGCAAAACAACAGCAACGAGTTGGTTGTTTACGTACCTGATCATGGGCGCGCAAGAGTAACTGAAATTATCTTTTGGTATGATGTAGCCAATCGCACCCTGTTTAGCAAAAGGCCTGTGGTGGAAGTCTTTGCCCGCTAAATAAATATGTGGTTGTAAATGCTCTGCATGTAGCGGAGCATTTTTTGTTATGTCTATACCTTACGAATACAATACTGCATGTTTCTTATCTTTAAACCACTTCATAAAAGCAAAAAGAAATGAGCAGCGATAAATTTTGTAAAGATATTTCCTCAGTTGCCGTGCATGCGGGGCATCATAAAATTGGTGAAAAGGCCCATGTTATGCCGGTGTTTGCCACATCTGTATTTACATTCGACAGCGCTGAGCAGGGTATGAACCGGTTCAGCGGCGCCGAGCCAGGCTTCATCTACTCGCGTTTTGGAAACCCCACAACAGCCGCCGCGCAGGAAGCTATGGAAACGCTTGAAAGTTTTGGACTTAAAAATGATGATGGATCCGAATTGCAGTTAAAAGCTTTGTTATGCGCCAGCGGCCAGGCCGCCATGGCAACTTTATATTTAAGTATGCTTTCCGCTGGCGATACCGTTTTAAGCAACACAACCATTTATGGCGGCACGTTTGAGTTTTTTACAGAGATACTTCCGCAATACCAGATCAAAACCGCGTTTACAGATTTTACCGATCCTGAAAATGTGGAAAAAGCTTTAAAGCAACATCAGGGAGTAAAAATCATTCAGATAGAAACACCTGCAAACCCAACAATGAGCTGTACAGACATTGAAGTAGTGTGCAAAATTGCAGCTACTCACAACGTAAAGGTTTGTATTGACAATACTTTTGCAACACCTTATTTGCAACAGCCGTTTGGCCTGGGTGTTGATTTTGTTTTTCATTCCACTACAAAATTTTTAAACGGTCATGGCAATGCCATTGGGGGGTGTTGCTTGCAAAAGATCTGGAATTGATGACGACAAAAATTACCAAAACACATAAGCTCCTGGGTTGTCATAGCAATCCTTTTGATGCATTTTTATTGTTGAATGGAGTGAAAACATTAGCGCTGAGAATGGAAAAGCATTGCAGCAATGCAATGGAAGTTGCCAGTTTTTTAAAAGATCATCCTGCTATTAATACAGTAAACTATAATGGTCTTAAAAGCCACCCAGGGTACGAGGTTACACAAAAGCAAATGCGCGGTGCGGGCGCTGTAATGAGCTTTGAATTGAAAGGCGGTTTGCCGGCAGGCAAAAAATTTATCAATGGTTTAAAAATGTGTACACGCGCGGTTTCGCTGGGCACTGTTGATACACTGATATCACACCCTGCCTCTATGAGCCATGCTAAAATGAAACCTGAAGACCGCGAAAAAGCTGGCATTGGAGAGGGATTGATCAGAATGAGCGTGGGTATTGAAGACGTGGGCGATATCATCAGAGACTTGGAACAATCTCTTGAGTGTTGTTTGTAGCGCTTGTTTAGTTTTGTAAATTTGAACATACGCTCTTATGAATAAGAAAAGCGAAATAAGCA
>JAFAFV010000113.1 GCA_023423285.1 Bacteroidota bacterium | reverse complement strand
GGCAGGCAAATGGCAGCCGCTTTTATGCTGGGTGCAGAAGGGGTGCAGGTGGGCAGCCGCTTTGTAGCCAGCGTGGAAGCCTCCTGCCATCAAAATTTTAAAGAGGCCGTCATTAGTTCTCAGGAAGGAGATACCCAACTGGCACTAAAACAACTGACCCCTGTGCGCCTCATCAAAAATGAATTTTATAATAGAGTGCAGGAAGCTGAAAACCGATGTGCGTCAAAAGAAGATTTGCAGCAACTGCTTGGCCGCGCACGTTCAAAGCGGGGTATGTTTGAAGGAGATTTGGACGAAGGAGAACTGGAAATAGGTCAGGTAGCCGCATTGCTGAACGATATTCCTTCTGCTGCTGAAATTGTAGCTACCATGTGGGAAGCGTTCGCCGCACTGATGAACAATAAAATAGGCTCACTTATAAAGAATGAAAGCAAAAACGATTATTGATGTAACCACATTTGAAACGCTGCTGGGGCCAATGATTGCCTGTGGTACTGAACAGGGCATTTGCCTGCTTGAGTTTACCGACCGGAAACTGCTGGATAACGGGTTGAAAAACCTTGCTCAAAAATTAAATGGCGTGTTAAAAGAAGGCGATAACCCCTATTTTAAAAACCTGCAAACACAACTTTCTGAATATTTTGATGGTAAAAGAAAGCAGTTTGATATACCCATTTTTACACCTGGCACCGCGTTTCAAAACCTTGTGTGGCAACAGTTACAAACCATTCCTTACGGGCATACACGCACGTATAAAGAGCAGGCGGTGGCCTTGGGGAGTGCAGGCGCGATAAGGGCTGTTGCCGCTGCCAATGGGATGAACCGTATTGCCGTGATGGTGCCCTGCCACCGTGTGATAGGAAGTAACGGAAACCTTACCGGCTATGCAGCCGGGCTATGGAGAAAAAAACATTTACTGGAACTGGAGGCTGTGAACGCCGGATACCGGATGTTTTAAAATTGATTACAAATAACGCCCTGTATAACTTTTCTTTTCTTTTTTTATGTCGAGCGGTTTGCCTGCAAACACCAGTTCTCCGCCGCCGTCCCCGGCCTCGGGGCCAAGTTCAATAAGCCAGTCAGCATTTTTAATCACGTCCGTATTGTGCTCGATGACGATGATAGAATGGCCTTGTTCTATCAATGCGTTGAAAGACGCGAGCAACTTATTAATGTCATTAAAGTGAAGCCCCGTTGTAGGTTCATCAAAAATAAACAATACTTTATTTGAGCTTCGGCCTTTTCCTAAGAAGGAGGCCAGTTTTACACGCTGGGCCTCACCGCCTGAAAGCGTATCGGATGACTGACCCAGTTTTACATAGCCCAAACCCACGTCAGACAAGGGTTGTAGCGCGCCAGCCAGTTTGGATTCGTTATTAAAAAATACAATGGCTTCATCCACACTCATTTCAAGCACATCATAAATGTTTTTATCCCGCACCTTTACATCAAGAATTTCTTCTTTAAAACGCCTGCCGCCGCAGCTCTCACAGGTTAGGTGCACATCTGCTAAAAACTGCATTTCCACCACCTGTTCACCTTCACCTTTGCACGTATCGCACCGGCCGCCGTCCACGTTAAAAGAAAAGTGTTTGGGCTGAAAGCCGCGCATTTTGGCCAATGGCTGTTTGGCAAAAAGGTCGCGTATTTCATCATAAGCTTTGATGTATGTTACCGGGTTGCTGCGCGATGATTTCCCAATGGGGTTTTGATCAACCAGTTCAACCAGTTGTATGCTGTCAATATCGCCGGTAATGCCTTTGTGAAAACCAATTTTATCGCCAGAGAATGTGCCTTTCATTTTTTGTAAAGCAGGAAACAGGATTTGTTTTATCAAAGTGGTTTTGCCGCTGCCGCTTACCCCGCTTACCACGCACAAAACATTCAGTGGAAATGTAACGGTGATGTTTTTTAAATTATTATGGCGTGCTTCTTCTACTGTAATGCTGCGGTTCCATTTGCGAACTGTTTGGCGCGGTTCAATGGTCAGTTCGCCGCTCAGGTATTTTCCCGTCAGGCTGTTGGGATTGTAAATCAGGTCGTCATAATTTCCTTCGGCCACCACTTCGCCTCCCAGGTGAGAGGCCATTGGCCCCATATCAATAATATGGTCTGCCTGGCGCATCATCATTTCATCGTGTTCCACCACCACCACGGTATTATTCAGGTCGCGCAGTTCTTTCAATACTTCAATGAGTTGGGAAGTATCCCGAGAATGCAGCCCGATAGAAGGTTCATCCAGAATATACAAAGAATTGGTAAGGTTGCTACCCAGGCTGCGCGTGAGTTGTATGCGCTGGCTTTCACCACCGCTCAGCGTGTTGGCCACACGGCTAAGCGAAAGATATCCTAAACCTACTTTTAGTAAGGTATCGAGACGGCTGTTGATCTCCAGCAAAATTCTTTTAGCCACCTGTTGCTTGTGTTCTGAAAGTTGAAGTTTGTTGAACCATTCTTTTAAATCTTTTACAGGCAGATCGCTCAGTTCGCCAATGTTTTTGCCGCCAATTTGTACATACAGGGCTTCCTTTTTCAGCCGGTAGCCGTTACAGTCGTGGCATACGGTGCGTCCGCGGTAGCGGCTCAGCAACACGCGGTACTGAACTTTATAAAGATTCTGTTCCACCTCCTTAAAAAAATCGTTGATGCCGTAAACGGTGCTGTTGCCTTTCCATAAAAGCTCGTATTGGGCTTTGGTTAAATCGGCAATGGGTTTGTGCACCGGAAAGTCATATCTGGAGGCGTTTTGTATAAACCTGTCTTTCCATTTACCCAGTTTTTCCCCCTTCCACGGCGCCACCGCGCCTTCGTACACACTTAGTCTTTTATCGGGAATCACCAGGTCAGGGTCTATACCCAGCACCATGCTAAAGCCTTCGCAGGTGGGGCAGGCGCCAATGGGGTTGTTGAAAGAAAAAAGATTGGGCTGCGGCTGTTCAAACGTAATTCCATCCAATTCAAACCGGTTGTTGAAGTGGAGCAGTTTGGTTTGTTCGCCAATAGCCTGAATATACACATCACCTTCGCCTTCGTAAAAAGCAGTGCCTATGGAATCGCCCAGCCGGTGCAGATCATCTTCATCAAATGCTTTCGCAACAATACGGTCAATCAAAACATACAGGTTGCCTGTTTTTTTTGAGGGTTTCACTTTTAGTTTTGCAGCAAGCGTTTTATCATCCAGTTCCAGCAAATCTTCTAAATGAAGCACCAGCATTCCTTCGGCGCCGCCGCTTTTCTCATCAAGTGCTATCCGGGAAAAACCTTTTTGCTGTAATATGTTCAGTTCTTCTTTGGTGTTTCTGTTTGCGTGCTGCCGGAATTTTACAAGGATGTAAACTTTCTCTCCAGCGGGCAAATCTTCTATGGCATTGATCACGTCAGCCACATCATCTTTTTTTACAATTTTATTAGAAATGGGAGAGATCGTATCGCCGGCTCTTGCAAAAAGCAGGCGCATATAGTCGTAGGCCTCCGTCATGGTGCCTACTGTACTGCGCGGTGTGCGTGTGATCACTTTTTGCTCAATGGCAATGGCTGGGCACAGGCCTTTAATGTAATCCACATCAGGTTTGTTCATGCGGTTTAAAAACTGGCGTGCATATGCGCTGAGGCTTTCGGCATACCGGCGCTGACCCTCCGCGTAAAGCGTGTCAATGGTTAATGAAGATTTTCCTGAGCCGGAAACACCCGTTACAACGATTAGTTTATTACGCGGAATGGACACGGAAACGTTCTTTAAATTATGAACCCGCGCCCCTTTTATCTGTAAATTTTCTTGTTTATTTTTAATAGACACTCTCAAATTTTAAGGTGCAAAAATAACCTTATAAACCTTCCTGCACTTCAATATCTGTTGCTGTGAACAGAAAGATTAAAATGTATTTTATTTAAATATTTCTTAATGTATAAGGTAGTATCAGTCAGTTGATTTTATCGCTTGTTAAATAATTTTAACATAATTTTTATATTCTCAGCACATTTTATGATTTATTATATAATAGGAAAGATTTCATTACCCTATTTTTGCACAGTCCAAAATTTGACAGGGAAATTGGAAGGAGAACTATTCATAAACCGTATTTTGAAAATAAGTGTTTTCAAAATCAATTTCCGGGGAAATACATGAGAAAAGCCCGGAGAATAAAAAAAGAAGGTGGATATGATAGCTTATCTAAAAAAAAGCGATAATGAATTAATTGTTTTGTTCAGCGATGGTCATGATAAAGCCCTCGACTCACTGCTGCACAGATATAAAGATAAATTATACAACGCCATTTTATTTATTGTAAAGGATAAATATCATGCAGAGGATATATCTCAGGAGGTTTTCATAAAAATTATTGAAACCTTAAAAAGCGGAAAATATAAGGAAGAGGGTAAGTTTTTACCGTGGGCTATGAGAATAGCACATAATTTATGCGTGGATTATTTCAGAAAATTGAAGCGTTTTCCGTTTGCAAAGAGCAGTGTTGAAAATGATGTTTTGGAAACCATCAATTCAACTGAAGCAAGTGTTGAGGAAAAGATCATTAATATTCAAAGCATAGGTAAGGCGCAGGATATGCTGGAACAATTACCTGAAGAGCAGAGAGAAGTGATTATTTTAAGACATTTTGCCAACCTTAGCTTTAAAGAAATTGCAGAAATTACAGGTTGCAGCATTAATACGGCCCTTGGCCGGATGAGGTACGGGTTGATCAACCTGAGGAAGATGATGACAGGTAAATAACTTTAAGATACTGTCATCTTGTAACACCGATAGGAATAAAGGGATTCGAAGGATAGGGAACACCTAAAACCGAATTTACTTGCCGAATATCCAACCGGCTGGTGCAAGATGACGACTAATTGACCGCTTCAATATTTGGAGCGGTTTTTTTATTATATATTCTTTACAAGTTTACTGGGCACTTTAATATGTGCACCCTCTCCATCAGTGGCATCTCCGCCCATTTCTATTTTTTTAAATATCAGATTGGCAGCTTCTATTCCCATTTCATAAGAGTTTTCATCAATGGAAGCTATGGGTTTGTAATCAAGATATTTGATGAGTGGCAAATTCCCAAACCCGATAATATCGGTTTTGTCCAGCAATTCGCGGTGGTGTTTTTTCAGGTATTTGATCACGTCAAGGCTTACATAATTTTTAAAGGTAAAAAATGCAGTTGGCGGATTACTTCGCTCCATTAACTTTTTTACGGCCTTATAGGTTTGCGGTGGCGATAAATCTACTTCCACCACAAGTTCCGGATCGTAAGGCAAACCATATTCTTGAAGCGCTTGTTTATATCCTTCCAGCCTTTGGTGCGTAGTTCGTAAAAAAGAAGGACCCATGAGGTGTGCAATGCGGGTATGACCGTTATCAATTAAAAATTTAACAGCCTTAAACGAGCCTCCTTCATTATCAGTTGCTACAAAATCAAACTCAGGCTCAGAAAATGATCGGGAAAAAAAAACAACCGGTATACCGGTATTGATCAGCCTTTTGAACATGTTCAAATCGCGGGTGTTTTTTGATATGGCTATGATCACACCGTCTACCCGGTTCCTGATCATGTTTTCTACAATACCTGTTTCTTTTTCGTGGTCTTCGTGTGTTTGCGAAATAATTACATGATAATTTTTTCTGTTGGCTATTTCTTCAACGCCGTTAATAGCCAATACATAAAATTGATCTAACAGGTCGGGCATGATCACCCCAATGGTAAAAGATTTATTTAGTTTAAAATGCCTGGCTGCTTCGTTAGGTATATAGTTCCATTCTTCAGCCAGCTTTTTCACCCTTTCTTTTGTAAGAGTGCTTATAGAAGGATTGTTGTTTAAGGCTTTAGAAACCGTTGAGACCGACATGTTCAGTTTCCGAGCGATATCCTTTATGGTAATGCCCTTTTTCATAAAGAAAAAGATAGAACTTTTTCATCATACTTCCAAGCACAAGCAAAAATTCAGAAATTACTTTGATTTCAAACGTTGTAATACCTGTTGAGAAGAAAAAGGACTACTAAAGCCCACATTAATCTGTATCTTGGTTTAGAATCCTGCTCACGGCAGCTTATTTGCTTGTTGTTTAATGAGAATATAACGTACATTTTGAATTTTGCAGATTGCTTTAGCCGGATTTCAAATTTATATAATATACAAGTTTATCTGAAAACCCGATTGATGAAAGAGTTTGATTTAAATGCTAAAGTAATCGTTGTTACCGGTGGCACCGGAATTTTAGGCGCATCCTTTATCAAATGTATTGCAGAGGCCGGCGCCATAGTAGGCGTTTTAGGTAGAAATGAAACCGTGGCTGCCGAAAGAGTGGAAGAAATTAAAAACAACGGCGGACAGGCTATTGCGCTAATAGCTGACGTAACCAGTGAACGAAGCCTGCAGCAGGCGCGCGATAAAATATTAAATGAATACGGAAAAATTGATGGGTTGGTAAATGCCGCCGGTGGCAACATGCCGAAAGCGGTTGTGCAGCCGGGTACAGATATTTTTCAGCTGGATATGGATGCTTTAAAACAAGTGGTGGATTTAAACCTGTTTGGAACCGTTTTGCCAACCCAGGTTTTTGGGGCCGAAATAGCGAAGCAGGGTAGCGGCAGCATTGTAAACATTTCATCCATGGCCGCACAGCGCGCCATTACAAGAGTGCTGGGCTATACGCTGGCAAAAAGTGCCATTGATGCTTATACAAAATGGTTTGCCATGGAGCTTGGCAACAGGTATGGCGATAAGATACGTATGAATGCGATTGCACCCGGTTTTTTCTTAACAGAGCAAAACAGAACCCTGCTCACCAACAGTGACGGTAGCTATACCGAAAGGGGCAGCCTGGTAGTAAAACATACACCATTTAAACGAATGGGCGAGCCGGATGAATTAACAGGCGCATTAATATGGTTGCTTAGCGATGCTTCAAAATTTGTAACCGGAACGGTTGTAAATGTTGATGGCGGATTTTCAATTTTTAGCGGAGTATAAAATAAAGTCAAAGAAAATAACGTAAATAAATGCTTATGCGATTTTTATTAAAAAAGACAGCCATCTGTAGCTTGCTCTTTTGCTTATTATTGATGGT
>JAFAFV010000104.1 GCA_023423285.1 Bacteroidota bacterium | reverse complement strand
GCAGATTCTTGAAACACCACCGCTACCGGGATTTAAATAAGGATCCTGCTTTAGTTTTTCTTTTAAGGGGTAATTTCTGCGGTAATAATTCATGATGGCATTTCTAAAGTCGCGATAAGTTTGTGTGGCGCCTGTCGTTTCTATCCAGCGATGTTCATCAGGCGGTACTCCCTGCTGAGAAATTTGTCCGCCGATCCAATCCGTTTCCTCGGTTAAAATTACCGTCCGGTTTTCCTTTGCCAGCGATAAAGCGGCTGCCACACCTCCCAGCCCACCTCCTAAAATGGCCACATCTGCAGATAGTTCCAAAATTTCATCACGGCTGTCTTTCACGCTCTCGTCTGGAGAAAAGTGATTCAGGTTATGCATGTCTCCAGCAATCAATAGCGAACTTCCGGATGCTACATTTTTTATAAAATTTCGTCTTTTCATACTGGAGTACTAACAAGTGGTTTATTTAAACCCATTTTTTTAAAAAATGTGATTTCGAGGACTGTTTAAACTTTTTAAAATGGCATAGGTGGCAACGTAAAGCCATTATGATATGTTCTTTTGATCCATTCTTTTGCCATTTCCCCGGCGTTAAAATCAGCATATTTTTTTGTAAACTTCGGATCTCCGTCAACAACTTTAAAATCATTTAACGTAACAATCTTAAGCTTATCGGTATCAGAAATATTTGTGAAGCGCATGTTTTCACTATCCCATTGGAGTATCCTGTCGAGCTGCTGCAGTCGCACCGCCAGCACACCCATTACAACCGCTTCATTAAAAGGCCCGGAAAAGCCAAAATGGGAGGTGGATTCTTTCCTGCTTCCCGGCGATTCCTTGCAAGCCCTTATCCAATCCTGTTCATGCGCGTTTGTTTTCCACAGGTCACCATCTCCGCCTTTTATTCTTGGAATCCACGGAGTGGGTGCTTTATAATCCTTCATTTTTGCTGTAGGCAGCAAACGAGGATTCGTACCATAAACATCTGTAAGTATTTTACCCTTACTGCCAATATATAACACTCCGTTTCCTTTACCCCATGCCTCGCTATCTAATAATTCAGCGGGCCTTTTTGGCAAAAGCCCTCCATCGTACCAGGTAATCTTCACTTCGGGCATTTTGATCTTCATGTTATTTCTTCCTATAGCCGTTCTTGCGGGATATACGTATTCCACGATCTCTGCATGTGGTGGCGAATAAAGATTGACAAGGGTTGAGGATCCCTGAACTTTTACCGGGTATTTTAAATCGAGCGCCCAATAGATGGGATCCATAATATGACAAGCCATGTCCCCGAGGGCGCCGGTGCCGAAATCCCACCATCCACGCCAATTCCAGGGTGTGTACGCCGGATTATAATCTCTTTTTTGAGCAGGCCCTAAAAACAAATCCCAGTCTAAAGTTGCAGGTACTTCAAACTTTTTATCTGAAGGTTCCAGACCCTGCGGCCAGATGGGCCGGTCCGTCCAGCAATGAACTTCCTTTACATCTCCGATAATTCCGGATTTGATCATTTCAGCGCCAATCCGGCATCCGTCCCTCGAATTGCCTTGGTTGCCCATCTGAGTGGCTACTTTATATTTTTTTGCGAGTTTCGCCAGCAGTCTGGATTCATAAACCGTGAAAGCGAGCGGCTTTTGAACGTATGCGTGTTTACCAAGGGTCATCGCGTGTGCCGCCACCCCGGCGTGAGTGTGATCAGGTGTTGCCACCATGATGGCGTCAATAGACTTACCCATTTCATCCAGCATTGTGCGCCAATCCTTAAAACGTTTTGCACCCGGGTAGTCATTAAAGGTTTTTGCAGCATATCTCCAGTCCACATCACAAAGAGCTACAATATTTTCAGTTTTCATATTGGCAAGATTACGTCTGCCCATGCCACCCACTCCTATCCCTGCAATATTTAATTTATCACTTGGAGCCGTGTGCCCAAATGCTTTTCCTAACACCGTATTAGAAACGATGGTGAAAGCTGCAACGCCCGCGCCGGCTTTCAGAAATTGCCTTCTTGACTGTTTTCCCATAATTGTTGTATTTGATACCTGAGAACGGTACTACTTAATAACGCTCACGCCAACCGTGCTAAGTTTTAAAAAGATATTAAACCAATTTCCAGGGAGCGCGGTATTTGTAATGTAAATGTTTATTCGCTTCCACACTGTTTGTAAAACGCTCCTTCTGCGCATCCCATACCAGGCGTTGCTTCGTTTTCATAGCGATCGTACCCAGATGGGCCATGGTTGTGGAAAGGTGTCCATCTTCAAGCGTGGCCAGAGGTTGTTTCCTGGTTTTTATACATTCCAGAAAATTATTGATAAGATTTGTTGTGCTATCTTTCAGTTTTGGATCATTTATACTAAAATTTTCTTCCTGCATTGGCTTATCAAAAGACTGAAACTGGCCTGCTGTGGCAGGAACTAATTTGTAATCGTTTTCGTGCGTGTAAATGTTTCCTTTGGTGCCTCTCAGTTCAATATATCCAAATGGTATGAAAGAGCCGGAGGATCCTTCCAGGATATTAATGGTTACAATCCTACCTGATGCAAACTCATAAGTAACACTCATAGTATCTGGTATGGTACGGTCATCATCAATCACAAATTTTCCTCCGTGAGCGCTTACCGCCGTGGGTGCTTTTTCATTCAACATCCAACGTATCAAATCTAAAAAGTGTACCCCGTTATTGGAAATCTGGTTTGCATAATCATCCCACCATCGAAACATATAGGGAGCAATATTGTATTGGTAAGGCCGGTAAGCCCTTGGCCCCAGCCACATGTCCCAGTCAAAATCTTCTGGCGGCGCCTCGGGTTTCATTTTGCCAATACCATTAGGAAACATATTACTTACATGGCAGGTTTGCGCAAAAGATACTGTACCTATTTTTCCGGCTGGAATTTCCTGCGCAAGTTTTTGGTACAATGGTGCAGCTCGCCTGTTCAGCCCTACGGCAACAATTTGCTTACTGTTTCGCGCGGCATTGATCATTGCTCTGCCTTCCGTAATGGTTTTTGACATTGGTTTTTCTACATACACATCTTTTTCAGCTTTAATGGCATCAATGGTTTGCAGCGCGTGCCAATGGTCGGGTGTGGCGATACAAACCGCGTCAATAGACTTATTTTCCAGTAATTTTCTATAATCAGTATAGCGCTCTGTTGCTGACCCAAAATTTTCACCCATTTTTGGTATGCGATGGAGCTTCAGATACCTTTCGTTTACCTGTGAGTAATTCCTGGTGGTGAGAGGTTTATAAATATCGCACAATGCTGCTACTTCACAATTTGGATTTTTCATAAAAGTTCTCAGCAACTGGGTGCCACGGTTGCCAACTCCTATAAACCCAACCCTGACCCTTTCATTTGAGCCAATAATAGTGCGCTTTGTATCTATTAAAGGAAAGGCATTAGCACTGGCCAGCGATAACCCTGCTATTGTAGCAGATGCCATTTTAAGAAATTTCTTACGATTAGTTTTGATACTCATAAACAGGTTTTAGAGATTCGTATAATTGCTGAAGCATCACTCAACTTGTATGTTGCCCCCCTTCGCTATGGCATGTAATACCTTACATCATTAATTGGATAACGTTACAGTCCTGTAATTGGTATAAAAAGTGTCAAGTGCGTTAGGCTCCGGGATGTATGCTGACCGATATTGAAATGTTCCCCGAACAGGAATATTATAAAGTGTGTCTACCTCAACTGACCTTGATAATAATTTCGATATGGTATTGCCACTTTTATCAATATAACTCAGATCTACAAACAATAGATCCTGAGCTGCTGCCGTCCAGGTAATTTCAGCACCCGCTGTAATTCGCCTGGAAGATTTAATAGTTCTGTTCAAAATAGAATTCTGATAAAATTGCCCGTATGATTTACCTATAGCTGATGATAAAATTGAGGAATTTCTATCCTTATCAAACATATAAATTTCAAAAAGATAAATATCTTCAGGCATATTATTCAACAAGAGTTTTACAGTATCTATACCTGCAGTTTTAATAACCGAATTCTGTACAGAATCTTTCCTGTTATTCCAGTAAACTTTGTATCCTGTTACTTTAGGATCAGACAGCAGCAGCCAGGAAAGCTCAACCCGTTCCCTGCCTCCTTTTACTTTAATAGAGTCTGCCTTCCCTACATATACGGTTTCACCCTTCTCATAAAATTCACGGTAAATATCGTCCATCTTCTTGCAGCTATTAAATAATGTCAGCACTAAAATGGTTAATAGAAAATATTTATACATCTTATTTTTTTTAGAAGAAATGAGAATAGTTATTTGTCTCCTGCACCAAAAAAAGTCAATTCTAAAAGATAGAAAGCCGGCGTATTACCAAATGTTTTTACCGTTTTAAATCTCATATAACGATACGAGTTTACACTCGGCTCAAAATCGTAAGTATCTCCCAGTTTTATCTGAGCCTGATCTTCTGCAGAAAGTGTGCCCACCGGCAATCCTGATGGCTTCTCACACCTGAAACTACCGAGCAACGTCCATTTACTCCAATCAGTTGTTTTTTCATTCGCACCCCATATTTCAAATATTTCCGGCGTTCCCTGTGCATACATCCAATTAGTATGGTGCCTTACATTATCCACTTTCATGCGGCCAAACCTGTATCGCTTTCCAAAATCTATGGTAAACCATGCCGGAAGCACTAAGCCCGGCATTGTGGGGCTTACAAAGAAATACGTTGTTTCGCCAGGCGTCCAAAGCTGGTACAAAGGTGAATAACGGGGGAGATTGGAGTCATCGCTAAGCGCAGCATCCGACCATAATGATTTATCAAACTCTTCTTCAAATAGCGGGGTAATTGTTTTGTATAGTGTATCCGATTTATTTTTCCATTTATCTGTAAAGAAGAATGCAAACTCCGTTGGAACGGGTCCAAATTCAGGCCTTCTTATAGAATAATTTTCCTGCAATCGCGATGTGTAGTATCTATCCTTTTCCACCCAAATACCACTTTCATTTTTTACTAAAGTTGTTAAAACAAACTCTGTATTAAATGGATTTGTGTATTGCAGATTTACACCACCAAAAGTTTCATTGGCCTTCATGCTGTCCAAGACTAAATAAACAGGGGCTTTAAGAGGATGGATTGTAACTGCAACAGGTTCTGATTTTATCTCGCCGCGCGTTACGGTGGACAAGTGAACTACATAATCTGTTTCCTGAGCGAACCCTTCAAGCAAAACGTGGTTCTTAAATACCGAAGATTTTACTTCCTTTACTTCCCCATTCGCTAATTTATAAGTTGCAAGCACATAAAGTAAATCAGGGTCACTTGGAACAGTATAACTGATTTTAGCGGCGCCAGGTACATTTTCCACCTTAATATCTGTAACTTTTGCTGGCACACCAGATGAAACTACAAGCGGTTTATGACTTTCCGTTTTGTAGCAATTGACTAACAAAGGAGTTATAGATATTATAATGATCAGCCTTAAAAGATTTGTTTTCATAAGACATCTGATTTTTATAGTTAGAAATTACCACCCGGGGCTTTGCACCAGATTTTTATTAACCAGTAAATCGGTCTGGCGAAGCGGCCAGAAATAATCTTTAAGAGAAAAAGTTTGTTTGTAAAGTAGCTTTTCCCGATAGTAGTTCTCTGCCAGTTCCTGGTCCATATCCCATCCAATAATTGATTGATTCAAAGTAGCCGGGGCTTCTTTCCATCTGCGTAGGTCCCAAAAACGTTCGCCTTCAAAAGCCATTTCAATGGCTCTCTCACGATGAATGATTTCTCTTAATCCCTCTTTTGTTGAGGGCTTCTCAGGCCGTGCGGAATAATTGGCCCATGATTCCACTACTCCTGCCAAGCCTGCCTTTTGCCGGATCAAATCCAGATATAGGAACGTTTCTGAATTCGGGCCATTGATTTCGTTGAGCGCTTCAGCATATAACAAATACAAATCTGATAACCTTAGTATCACCCAGGGCCAATTGACGGTTGAATATACGCTGGAACTTGTTGCAGTGTTGGTATAGTTGATATACTTTTTAACGAAATAACCCGGCATGGGATGCCAACCAGCCTGGGCCTTTCCTAAAAACTGGCCTGACTTAGCCTCAAGCCAATATGGATTATTATCATCATAATTTCCATTACCATACCAAACGCCACCATCAAAACCCAACGATCCGTAAAAGCGGGATTCGCGGTCGAAATTGAACGCTGCAGTAACATAGCCAGGTTTTATCCGGTATTTATCTTCTGTTGTTGCAGTTCTGAGATTGTATCGTGATTCATATGGCCATTCCGTGTCTTCATTAATTGGTACACCATTTTCAGTGTAAAATAATGAGGCTATATTTAATGTGGCACCCATACTACCATTAGACCCTGAATAAGCCCTTTGCGCGTTATTTAATCCGCGAGGTGCTGTCCACTGCTGCAATCCAGCAGTAGTGCTGTTTGTATTCGCCCATATAATTTCACTGTTCCAGCGCTCGGTTAGCGTACCCCTATTGTTTAACTGAATACGAGTTTCTTCAGAAATATCTTTAGAATAGTTAGACCGTTCAAAATCAAAAATCTTGTAGCCAATATTATGCGCAAGATCGATGGCTTCCTTTAAAGCATCAGCAGCTCTCTGCCATTTTTCTACTTTATATTCAGAGTCAAACAGCTTTTTGCCATCCTTATTTGTATAGTCCTGGTAATCTGGATTTCCGTTAAACAACGGGCTTGCTGCATAAGCCAGGATTTTGGCTTTTATTCCCAAAGCGATAGGTTTTGTAATTCTGCCCAGTTCAGCGTTCTCATTCAACACTTTTTCAGGTAAATTTACTGCTGCCTCGTCTATCAAAGCAACAATGTAGTTATAAACTGTATCTACATGCTGCCTGTGAACCCTTACGGCTTCACTTGGTGCGTTAATTGGCAAATTCTCTTTTACAATTGGAATAGGGCCAAAGTGTTTTAAAAGATAAAAATGATAATAAGCTTTTAGAAATTTAACCTCAGCTTCCCACTGATCCCGCTCGTAGCTTGGCATATCAGGAACTTTCTGAACGTTTTCAAGAAAGGTATTAC
>JAFAFV010000075.1 GCA_023423285.1 Bacteroidota bacterium | reverse complement strand
CCATTCTGCCCACTAATTAAAAAAGGTTGAACGGTTACGGTCATCTCATCTTTCAGCCAGCAGTTGATGTTCTCGCTCTCCAGCAAGCCTTAGGCCAGGTTGCCTGAAATATAATTATCATATACCGCCGCTATCCTGTACTTCATGTATTGAAATTATGCAGAAATTGGTTCAACTCCGCCTGCTGTTTCTATTTTCCTACGTTGCTTCGTATGATGTCCATCATCTGGTTCAGGCCGCTGCGGGTGCCTTCAAAAAAATTACCCGCTTGCATCATAGGGAGGCTCTGCTGCACAATATCGGCAATATCATTTTGTGTAATAAATTTGGCCGCAAAAGGGCCATAATCAACCTTTGATTTTTGCATGCCGGTGCTGATGGCTATGATCATTCCACGCCCGCTTTTGCCGTGTACAAGATCCCATTCTTTATACAAAAGTGCGTTGTTGGCATCAAAGTCCTGCGTTTGCAAATGTGTGGCGCCCAGTGTAACGAGTTTGATGGGAATGAGATTGCTTCTTTCAAAGTTGCGCAGCAGACTGTCAAGCTGTTTTTCTTCTGGGACTGAAAAAATATTTTCATAATCATACACCATATTGATGTCTGCCGGCGTTGCCTTTGGCTGAGACGGAATTTGAACCTGAACGTTCTGTTGTTTGCGCTCTGCTACAGCATGGTTTAATTGCCTGGATGGATTACAGGCTGTAAACAGCATCAACAATACGGAGAATAATAAAATGTTTCTTTGCATGAATGTTCCTATGATTAATAATTAACAATTAATACTTCATTTCTCAACGGTTCAGAATCAGGTTGATATAAAACGAGGGCCGTGTAAGTTTTGCTCTCAGGTCTACCTCGTAAAACATACAAGACATCAGTTCTTTTACTTTTTTATTGCGTGCGCTAATGTTGAGCAACAGATTGAACAGAAAAGGATATTTTACCAGTTTCTGCAGTTTAGTACTAAGCCGCAACTCGCGCCCAAGCGCTCTTTCAATTTCATTGTCGTATGCAGACAAAAATGAGGCCGAATAATTGTTGGCCTTTACGGCTTTTTCTGCAATGAACGCCGCATTTCTGCCGGAATAAAGAGCGTTGCCAATTCCCTCACCGGTAAAAGGATCAATCAATGAAGCGGCATCACCAGTCAGCAAAAATCTTTCGCCGGAAAGCTTTCTTTTTTTGCTTCCCAGCGGCAGGCCATAGCCATCAATGGTTCCGGTAAGTTCGGCATTTTTAAAGCGCTCTTTCAAAACTGGGTCCGTTTGTACAATGCGCAGCAATTCTTTTTTCAGGTTTATCTTTTTGCGGCTTACCTCACTGCTCATTATGCCCAGCCCTACGTTGGCCGCACCATTGGGCAATGGAAAAATCCAGAAATATCCCGGCAGCAGGCTTTTTAGAAAGTGAAGTTCAATAAAATTATCTGGGTGCATGCCGGTTACATTGTTATAATAAGCTCTTACACCCGCATAAAAATGATTCGGCTCCATTTCAATGCCGGCAATTTTTTTAGAGAAGGCAGAATGTGCGCCGTTAGCAATGATCAGCATTTGGGCTTTTACCAGAAAGCCTTTTTCATCGCTCATTAGGTAGCCATCACTTTGTTGCTTGTATTGTGTAATGTTTTTTCCTTCGAAGAGTTGTACATGTCTGCATTTTTTTACTTCTTCTACTAAAAAGTTATCAAAATCTACGCGCTTGCATACATAGCCTACCGGGTCCTTCTTTTCCAGGTCAGGGTTGTTGTCATATTCGGGATGAAAGCCTACATCCAGCGCTTTGCGATTTGGCGCAATAAAACTTACGCCCCAGCTATTGAGCTTAAAAGATGTTTGTTTAAGCCTCGCTGCCACTTCGGGATCAATGCGGCTGAGGCAGGTGGGTACTTTTCCGCTCAGTCCGTCTCCACACACTTTATCCCGCGGAAAAATAGCTTTGTCCACAATCACGCATTCAATTCCCTGCCGGTTCAATTGCAAAGCAGCGGCTGCACCAGCTGGGCCCGCGCCCACCACGCAAACTTTTGTTTCAATCATAAAATAAAAAGCTCACAATAAAGTGAGCATAGGTTGTTTTAGTCTTCTGCGGCTGATCAGTTATTGATCATCAATGGCATTACCAGCATCAGCAGTTCTTCGTTTTCTTCCTGCTCCATGGGTTTGATGAGGCCGGCTTTGGAAGGGGTGCTCAGTTCCATATACACTTCTTCGCTGGTGGTAGCATTCAACATTTCTATCAAAAACTTAGCGTTAAAAGCAATCAGCAGGTCTTCGCCATTGTACTGGCATTTCATGCGTTCGTTTCCTTCAAAGCTAAAATCCACATCCTGCGAGGCCAGTTGCAATTCGCTACCACTGATGTTGAGTGCTACCTGGTTGGTGCTTTTATTGCTGAAAACGCTTACGCGGCGCAGTGCTCCCAAAAAGTCCAGACGGTTTACCACAAGTTTGTAAGGATTTTCTGTTGGTATCACCACCTTATAATCGGGAAAACGCGCATCAATCAGCCGACAACTCATTTTTGATTCACCATAATGCACAAAAAAATGATTGTTGTTATAGTTCAGTATTATCTCGTTCTGGTTATCTGCTAAAACAGATTTGAGCAGGTTGAGGGGTTTGCGTGGCACAATAAAAGACTCTGTGCCCGGTGAATTCACATCAGTTCTTTTATACCTAACCAGGCGGTGCGCGTCGGTGGCTACGAATTGAATGCTATTGCCGTCAAACTCAAAGAACACGCCTGTCATAGCTGGACGCAGATCATCAGAACTTGTAGCAAATAAAGTTTTATTGATGGCTGTAAGCAGGGCAGATGAGGTCATGGTAAATGAAGTGGTATCATCGGCCACGGGCTCTTTTGGAAAATTATCCGGGTTCTCGCCCATTACCTTGTATTTTCCGTTATCGCTGGTAATTTCTACGCCAAAATTCTTATCTATTGTAAAGGTCAGCGGCTGATCAGGAATGTTTTTTAAAGAATCAATTAAAATTTTAGCGGGGATACAAACACGGCCATTGTCTTTTGCCTCAATAGGCATTTCTGTACGCATTACAGTTTCAAGGTCGGTAGCCACAATGGTCAGCTTGTTTTTGTCTATTTCAAACAAAAAATCCTCCAATATGGGCAACACAGTATTGGCATTGATCACACCCGAAACGGTTTGTAAATGTTTAAGTAATGATGTTGAAGAGGCAATAAATTTCATCTGCTATTGTTTTATAACGTAACGTGAGCGAAACTACTATTTTATTATGTATTCAATCTAAATTTTTATCCTTCAACATGTGAATAACCACGGCATTGCCGCCGCGTTTTTGATTATGATAAAAACCCTACTTTTATGCGGTAAATCTTTGTAAATATCATTTCTTTCCTTAGAGTTTTTTAAAGAAGAATCCATGCCGGGGCAGGTAACCAAAGAGCAGGCTTTGCAAAAACTGCGGCAGTATTGTGCCTACAGCGAGCGGTGCCACGCCGACGTGGTAAGCAAACTTTACAATCTTAATGTATGGAAAAAAGATCACGACGAAATTATTGCCACGCTCATTGAAGAAAATTATCTGAATGAGGAAAGGTTTGCAATAGCCTTTGCCGGCGGGCATTTCAGGCAAAAACAGTGGGGACGCAATAAAATATTGCAACACCTCAAATTAAAAAAGATCAGCGCTTACTGTATTAAAAAAGCAATGAAGGAGATTGAGGATGAAGAATACAATAAGGTTTTCAAAAAACTTTTTCAAAAAAAATGGGACAGTCTGAAAGGCGAACGAAATAGGTTTGTAAAAATGAAAAAAACTTCGGATTACTTAATACATAAGGGGTTTGAAACAGAGCTTATCAATGAACTTTTTAAACAGCAGTAGCGAAATATATTTATGTCACAACTCAGTTTCACCATTATACAATCCACCCTCCATTGGGAAGATAAGGAGGCCAACCTGCAAATGTTTGAGCAGAAGATCTCGGGCTTAAAAGAGAAAACTGAAGTAGTGCTTTTGCCTGAAATGTTTTCCACTGGTTTTACTATGAATGCTGCCGCGCTTGCTGAAACCATGAATGGACCCACTGTGCAGTGGATGCAGGCCATGTCAGCCAAATACACAATCATTCTGGCGGGAAGTATGATCATTAAAGAGTTTGTGGAAAATGAAAAGGAGATTTTTTACAACCGCCTGATTTGGATGCAGCCCAATGGACAGTTTGGCTTTTATGATAAGCGCCACCTGTTTGCCTACGCAGGCGAGGATAAGGTTTACAGCTCTGGCAACAGGCGACTAATTGCATCGGTAAAAGGCTGGAAAATTCATTTGCAAATTTGTTATGATCTCCGGTTTCCGGTTTGGGCCCGACAAGCACCTGCTCCCGGGGAGAAAGAGCACATGCCGGAGTATGATGTTTTGATAAACATTGCCAATTGGCCGCAGCAGCGCAGCCACGCCTGGAAAACTTTATTGCAGGCACGTGCCATAGAAAATCAGTGCTATGCCATTGGCGTAAACCGTGTGGGTGTAGACGAAAAAGGTGTGGCATACAGTGGCGACAGTATGATAGTAGGCCCTCTGGGCGAAACGATTTACCACAAAAAAAATGAGGAAGATATTTGTACAGTAATCTTGGAGAAACAAACCCTCGACAGCGCCCGGCAGCAATATCCATTTTTAAGGAATGGTGATGGGTTTATGATAATAAATGATTAAAAAAGGCGAACATTTCTGCCCGCCTTGAATTCTGAATTCCTTAGACCTTATATGGCCGGATCTGTATGGCCGCCCGGATGGTTATCACCGGTTGGTGGTGGCGCATTCTCTGTGTGCACCGTGGTATTGTCTGCCGCGGCTTTATTGCCAAAAATTTCATTTACCCATTTTTCAGCACCGGGAAATTGTTCCTTCAGAGCATCACCACCTTTTTTAGACAATTCACTAAAATAATCCTTCGCCTGATCTGTAGTTTTCACGGCTTCGTCTTTCAGATTGTTGGCCTTGGCTTTTAAGTTAGCCATCAGTTTTTCTTTTTCTTCGGCGCTCATGCTGGCATATTTACCGGCAGCAAGACCGGCCAGCGCACCCAGAATGAAAGTTGCAATGTGTTTGTTATTTACCATTTTTTCAGTTTTTTTGTTTGTTACAAAATCGTATGAAACAGTATCAAACTTTGTACCTGAATTTTTTTAGGCCCGTACGCGGCATTCGCTTGATTATTTAACGCCGACTATTTTCATTTCATCAATCAAATGTTTGGCGCCGGCAAATTTGTCAATAATAAAAAGTATGTAACGCGCATCTACCATAATATTGCGGCAAATAGACGGATCGTAATTGATATCGCTCATAGTGCCTTCCCACACGCGATCGAAGTTGAGACCCACTAAATTGCCGTTGGCATCAAGCGCCGGGCTGCCGCTGTTACCGCCGGTGGTGTGGTTGGAACCTATAAAGCAAACCGGCATTCTTTTATCGCCATTTTTATCGGTAATGCCATACCTGCCGTAATCTTTATTTTTATACAGAGCGATTAATTTTTCGGGCACATCAAATTCGTAATCATCGGGCAAATATTTTTCCAACACCCCATCCAGGTAGGTTTGATAATTGTAAATTTTAGCATCAGCCGGAGCATAACCTTTCACCTGCCCATAAGTTACCCGCATAGTGCTGTTAGCATCAGGATAAAAATTTCTATCAGTCATTACATCCATTTGAGCCTGCATATATTTTCGCTGCAAATTATCAATCTCGGGCTGGTACCGGTTAAGCGCTGGTGTAACTACACTATTAAAGTGGATGGCCATATTGTTCACCAATCTGAACACTTCCTGCTGCTGTGCCAGCCGGTATAGCTGGTCTGGATCAGTTTGCAGTAAATTCAACATTCTGTCCGTATTCAGTAAAATATTATCATCATACATGGCATTAGCCCATTTTTGATAATCACCACCATATTTGGTTTTTAAATTCTGCGCCATTTCCGAAACAAATTTAGGATCCTGCTTTTCTATATATAATTGCATCATGGCGGCAAACATCTCTTTATCCACATTCAGGTTCAGGTCTTTATACAAACCTGTTAAGCTGCTGACCTGTGTGGCTATATCTTTTTTGTAATCATCAGGTTGTTTGGAAACTTTTGCATTCATCAGAGATATTAAGCGATTGGTGATGCCAAAAAGTTCCACCTTACTTGTGGTCTCCAGGTAATAATCACGCGCCAGACCGTAAGGTTCTATCATTTTATAATTGCGGTTGAGTTCCTGCAAAACCGTTCCGTATTTGTTTTTAAAATTTGTATTTGCGTTGACGCGTTTTAAAAACAATGCTTCATAATCTTGTTTCTTTTGAAACGCATTGGTTTTAGTTAAGCCCAGTACTTCACCCTGCCACTTTTTCCACGCATTAGAAATACCGGCATATTTTGAAGCATATTGTATTTTAATTGCTTCATCAGCGCGCATGTATTTGTTCAGTATTTCCAGGGCTTTGTCTCTGATTGAAATTTTTGCAGGGTCATTTACTTCTACAATCTGGCGCACGGCTTCGCCCGGCAGGTATTGTGTGGTGCGGCCCGGAAAGCCAAAAACCATCGTGAAATCGCCTTCTTTTACACCGCCCAGGTTGATAGCCAATGATTTTTTAGGTTTGTAGGGAACATTTTCTGCGGAGTAATCTGCCGGTTGATTGTTTTTATTTGCATAAATTCTAAAAAGGCTAAAGTCTCCGGTATGCCGGGGCCACATCCAGTTATCTGTATCCTGGCCAAAATTTCCGATGGCTGATGGCGGCGCGCCCACCAACCGCACGTCCCTAAACCTTTCTATTACAAATAAAAAATACTGGTTGCCATCGTAAAAAGGCCTTATCAGAATATCCTGGTATTCTTCTTTTTTAGTGGTTTTGTGCAGCGTGGCAATGTTTTTATCAATAACTGATTGCCTTTCACTTTCTTTCATATTTGCTGCCACGCCCTGCAGTACCTGCTTTGAAACATCATCTATACGCGCAATAAATGTTACGGTAAGGCCGGCATTTGGCAACTCTTCTGCATAATTACGTGCCCAGAAACCGTCTCTCAGGTAATTTTTATCTACTGTTGAATGCCGTTGAATATTACCGTAACCACAGTGGTGATTGGTTAAAACCAAGCCCTTATCAGAGATTACCTCACCGGTACAACCGCCGCCAAAAATCAAAACGGCATCTTTCAGGCTGCCTTTATTTACATCATAAATATCCTTTGCACTAATCTTCATGCCCAGGGCTTTCATTCTTTTTTCATTTACAGCTTCTAAGAACTGGGGCAGCCACATACCTTCATCTGCCCTGGCAATTAAAAAACTAATCACGGTGAATACAACCAATAAAAATTTCTTTCTGTACATTTTAATTTACTTTTTGGATGATTAACAGGTGGTAATTACAGGCAAGCACTCAATACCCGGGTATTTTTAGCAAGTATTTGTTCCCAAAGATATGTGAATAGCTGTGTAAAAATGTGAATAACCTAGTGTGAAACGTTTGTATGAAATCTTATAATTAGGTAAGAAAATAAAATTTTAAGTCAGTTTGGATTCGGCCGTTAGAAATTCATTTCTTATACCATTGATATTAACACAAGATGAAATTAATATGAATTAAAACTTATACCTATAGCCCAATCAACAGCTAGGTGGATAAATCAACAAATGAGGCTGTATTCTTGTTCTATCAGTGTGAATTGATTCATTTAAAATGTGCATAATTACAATTCCAAATTATTTCAAACAAATTTTTTTCTATTTATCCACTTATTCACAGCCCTAATAATAATAGGTTTCTTTTTAAAAATGTATTATTTATTATTAGTTTTAAAAAGAGAAATGTGAAAAACAGGTTTTGAGAATAATTGACTTTTGGTTTGTAACATTGCACAACTGAATTTGAAAATTGAACTTTTTATGGCAGAATTTTTACCGGAAGCGATCAACGAAGTTGAAGAAACAGGTTTTCTAAACATCGACGTGGACCCCACGCTGGACCTTTTTGCAGAAATTGAAAAATTGAAAAAGGAAAAAAACGCAGTTGTACTGGCCCACTATTACCAGGAGGGTGATATTCAGGATGTTGCAGATTACATTGGCGACAGCCTGGGACTGGCGCAGGAAGCCGAAAAAACCAATGCGGATATGATCGTGTTCGCCGGTGTTCATTTCATGGCAGAAACGGCTAAAATTTTGAACCCCACCAAAAAAGTAGTGATTCCTGATCTGAAGGCCGGATGTTCGCTGAGTGATAGTTGCCCACCGGAACTATTTCAAAAATTTAAAGAGCAGCACCCCGACCATGTGGTGGTAAGCTACATCAACTGCAGCGCTGGTATTAAAGCCCTGAGCGATGTGATTGTGACCAGCAGTAATGCTAAAGTGATTGTGGAGAGTTTTCCAAAAACTCAAAAGATCATTTTTGCCCCCGATAGGAACCTTGGGGCTTACATCAACAAAGTAACCGGTCGCGATATGCTGCTTTGGAACGGTGCCTGTATGGTACATGAAATTTTCAGTCTTGAAAAAATTACCCGCCTACAGCACGAGTACCCCAATGCCAAGCTGATTGCTCACCCTGAATGTGAAGAACCATTGCTAAAAATGGCTGATTTTATCGGCTCCACCACGGGGCTTTTAAAATACACCATGAATGATGAAGCGCAGGAATATATTGTGGCCACCGAAACCGGCATTTTGCACCAGATGATCAAAGCCAGCCCTCATAAAACATTTATACCGGCGCCTCCAAACAATGAATGTGCCTGCAACGATTGCCCGCACATGAAACGCAACACGCTGGAAAAAGTATACCTGTGTATGAAGTATGAAAAGCCTGATATTATGATGGATGAGGCACTGCGTCTGGCTGCTAAAAGGCCTATTGACAGGATGCTGGAGATTAGCAGGCAGGCAGGATTGTAATTTGCATGGGTTTGTGTTTTTTAGGTCATAAATTTAAAAAACTCAAAAGTAAAAATTGCGTTTTAGTACGTTTTCACAACAGTTGTATTGACTTATAGTTTTGAAATATTGCTCAGTGTATTGAAATCTTCAATTAAATAATTTTGTACTCCAACTGGTTTTTTTCAAGTGGGTGAGTTTAATATTAGTTTATGGCACTGGCCAAATTAAAAGCAAGGGCTAAAAAAATTAAGTTAGAAATTATACCGCTTTACTATGCTCTGTTTGATAATCGTACACCATTACTGGCTAAAATAGTTGCAGGATTGACGGTTGGGTATTTATTAAGCCCTATTGACTTGATTCCAGATTTTATACCTGTTTTGGGATTGCTTGACGACCTGATAATTGTACCATTACTTATTAGAACGACATTGCTTTTAATTCCTACATCGGTTGTAGAAGACATAAAAACCAAAATTGACAGCAAAGAAAAATTACCAAGGAAATGGTTCTATGCAATACCGGCAATTGTGTTGTATGTTTACATTCTATTTATTTTTTTTAACACTCAGGTCAGTGGCTTCACTTCTGACATATGCTATTGAACAGAAATATAAAAAAATTCTACTAAAAAACGTTACCTTTAAGTATACCGTCAAACTAAAGGTGTAAAGGTTCATGTTTCTTCGCCATTTGCATTTTTTAAAGTTGGTTTTTATACATGGCATTACTGCTTTTGGTGGGCCGCAGGCACACCTGGCCATGATGATGAAGACCTTTGTAAAGCAAACACACTACGTAAGCCAGCAAGAGTTGTTGGAGTATAATGCTTTTTGCCAGTTACTTCCCGGGGCATCATCCGTTCAAACTATTATGCTGATAGGGTTTAAGCGCGGAGGCGTGCCGTTAGCCATACTTACATTACTGATATGGGTTTTGCCATCCTGCGCGCTTATGCTGGGCTTGTCTTTTTTAGTCAACAGTATGGGTGATGATGATTCATGGCAGCGAATTTTTAAGTTTATTGTACCCATGGCTGCCGGGTTTTTAATCTATGCCTGCGTAGCTGCTTTTCCATTTTCTGTTAAGAATTTAATTACGGCGATCATTGCTATTGCAACAGGGGTGGTTACTTTTTTTGCTTTTGGAAAACCATATAT
>JAFAFV010000011.1 GCA_023423285.1 Bacteroidota bacterium | reverse complement strand
TCTTTCGATCAAATTGGAATTCTTTCAAAAAACATTGAAGACGCGGCATTGTTGCTGGAAGTGATTGCAGGAGCAGATGAGTTTGACAGCACCGTTTCGCTAAAAGAAGTTCCTGCTTACTGCAAAGCGCTGGAGGCAGATAAAAAATACAGGATAGCTTATTTTCCTGAAGCATTGCAGCACCCGGGGCTTGACCCGCACATTGGCGCTTCTTTAAAAGAAGAATTAGCAGCATGGAAAGATGCAGGCCACACGGTGGAAGAAGTGGCTTTTGACCTGATGGAATACATTGTGCCTACTTATTACGTTTTAACCACTGCCGAAGCCACATCTAACCTCAGCCGCTATGACGGCGTTAAATACGGCCACCGCACTAAACAGGCATTTGCTGATCTTGATGAGTTTTACAAAAAAAACCGTTCAGAAGGTTTCGGTAAAGAAGTGAAGCGCCGAATCATGCTGGGCAATTTTGTATTAAGTTCAGGTTATTACGATGCTTATTTTACTCAGGCGCAGAAAGTTAGGAGGATTTTAACAGACAAGTTAAGCCTGATTTTCAACGAGTTTGACTTTATTGCGTTGCCTACATCGCCATCGGTAGCCTTTAAGGCTGGTGAGAAAATGGAAGATCCGCTGGCTATGTACATTGCTGATATTTATACGGTTATGGCTAATCTTGCAGGTATACCGGCTATATCGGTGCCGCTTTTCACCCATCCAACTTATAATATGCCTTTTAGCGTCCAGCTTATGGCCGCACCGTTTAATGAGTTATCTTTGCTGCGTTTTAGTAATTCTATTTTACACAGAACATTATAACGGTACACCGCGCATTGCTGTTATGCATGTGTTAAATCCGGAAGAAAAACATGGCTATTTTAAAATTCATATTTCCAAATCTCTTCGCTGCGTTTGCTGTTGCTTTTTTTAGCGTACCAGCCATTGCCCAGCTTGATATGGTGAAGCAACCTGCTGACATCGTGCCCGCTAAACATATTGCTGAGAGCGGACAGATTGCTAAACATGATCCCAAACAAAGTTTCAGAAACTTTTTTGCCGAAGAGTCTTCATCCAACGGGAGAGATTACAAGAACATCAACCTGCAGCATTTAAATCCACAGGCCATGAGCTTTGTGCAGGATTATATGCAACGTTACAGCGCATCGCTAAATAATTTGCAAAAATGGGCCGGTCCTTATTTTGACATGATGGATGATATTCTTACTCAAAATGGTATTCCTAAACAACTAAAATACCTGGCAGTAATTGAATCAAATTTAAAGGCCAACGCTGTTTCGTGGGCCGGTGCAGTGGGCCCATGGCAGTTTATGCCCGAAACCGCAAAGGGTATGGGCTTGCAGGTAAACAGCTTTAGAGACGAACGTACTGATTATTTGAAAAGTACCCGCGCCGCCTCAAAATATTTAAACTACCTGTTTGATACTTATAAAGACTGGCTGCTGGTGGTGGCTGCTTACAACTGTGGCCCGGGACGTGTAAACAGCGCCATTGCAAGGGCGGGAAGCAATAACTTCTGGAGCCTGCAATACCATTTACCAACCGAAACCCGCAACCATGTAAAGAAGTTTATTGCCACGCATTACATTATGGAAGGCCGCGGCGGGGTAACCACTGTTACTAAGGCTCAGGCACTGGCCATGATGCCTGTAGTAAGAGATAATACCACGCACCGGGATGTAAAAGTGCATACCATTGAAGGGCGATATAATTCAAAAGCGGTTGCAAAGTACCTTGAAATGCCATTGAACGAATTTACAAAATTGAACCCTGAAATGGACAGGGTACTGGCATCAAACACATCTTATGAGCTAAGGCTCCCTGCGGATAAAGCAGCACTATTTCTTGAAAAAAAGAATGAGATGCTAAACGAGTCTATTCAAATGATCTTAAGCGCTCAAATGTAGGAGTTTGGGTAGAGGTTGTAAAGACTAATCTTGCTGCAGATGTACCTGTATTATATCAAAATTTCTTTAATAGCTTTTGCTTTAATCATGCATTCGTCCCATTCTTTTTCTGCATCAGCATAAATGGTAATGCCGCTGCCGGCCTGAAAGGAAAGGTATTGGGTAGACTGGTTGTACATCAGGCTTCGAATCACAACGTTCAAATCAAAATCTCCGCCGGGAGTAATGTAGCCTATAGTTCCGGAAAAAATACCGCGGTTGCTTTTTTCATACCGGTTAATTAACTGCATCACATTTATTTTTGGTGCGCCTGTCATAGAACCCATGGGAAACATGGCATTGATGATATCTTTAAACGTCACATCCTCGTTCAGCACGCCGCTTATGGTAGATACCATTTGGTGTACCTGCGGAAAACTGTACACGCCAAACAACTCATCCACTTTTACTGAACCGCTCTTGCATATACGTG
This sequence comes from Bacteroidota bacterium, assembly GCA_023423285.1. Classification (GTDB taxonomy): domain Bacteria; phylum Bacteroidota; class Bacteroidia; order Chitinophagales; family Chitinophagaceae; genus Niabella. Next base: position 3,971 of record JAFAFV010000011.1, on the reverse strand, counting down.
AAAGATCGTTGCGAACCAGGTCTACCACCATCACGTTTTCTGCTTTCTCTTTAACACTGCCAAGCAGTTGCTTCTGCTCCTGTTCTATATCATTACTGTTTTTTGCATGGCGTGGCAAGGTGCCCTTCATGGGCTGGCTGATGAGCCTGCGATCCTTTTTTTGTAAAAATCTTTCCGGGCTGGCGCTAACAAGCCATTTATCATTGAAACGGTAAAGCGCTGAAAAGGGATTGGGAGAAAGAGCATTCAACCTTTCATATAAAATAAATGGATTTGCAAAAACGCGCTCAGCAAAAAACTCCTGGCAAAAATTAATTTCATAACAATCTCCGCGCTGTATGTGCTGCTGTAATTGTTGTATGATGTGAATATATTCCTCGCGGGTAATTTTATTGTGGATCAGAATATTTTCAACCGCTTCCGTTTTTTGTAAAACGTTCGTTTTTTCAATTTCTTCAAATATTTGATCCGGTTGAACAGAAGTGATGCTTAACTCACCGCTGTTAATTCTCAGCACTATCTCTGGCTCAAAAAAAAATGTATCAGGAAAATGCAACTGGTCCTGCCGCTTGATCGGTTTACAATGTCCGGTTGTTTGCACATCATAAGACAGATGCCCAAAAAGCCAGGAGGGTTTTTCATTAATAAAATGCTGTAATTCTTCCAGTGCGTGGCTTTCGTTTGATTCAAATTTTCTCTTATTGCCTGCGCCCACCAACACATCATGGTTTTTACCCTGGTGTTTGTAGTTATTACTGTCTAAAAAACAAAAAGTGTTGAACTGTTGTAACCAATTCAACACCTTTGATTTTATTGCAGCAGGTTGATGTAACCTGAATGTTTTTGTTATGATCAAATCAACTTTGATTATATGATTTAGAAGTCGTCTTCGTCGTCATCAAAATCATCACGGCTGCCAAAAAGGTCATCAAATTCTTCATCCACTTTAAACTCATCGTCATCATCCAGGCCTTTTTTAGATTTTGCGCTGCTTTTACTTTTAGATGGAGGTATATCAAACTCCTCAAAGTCTTTGTCCCAGTCTTCATCCTCTTCTACCTTATCCCAGTCATCTTCCACATTTTCTTCATCTGCATCATCCTCTTCCTCTATAGAAGATTTTTTTGCCGCTGCTTTTCCTTTCTTTTTAGGTGCTTCGTTCTCTTCTTCTAAAAAGTCCTCGTCCTCATCAAAATCTTTTTCCATTTTAGACTTTGTTGAAGCTTTCTTTGGCTGCTCTTTTTCAACTTTGCCGTCCGGCACTTTTGATTTATTTGATTTTGCCATCATCTAATAAATTTATGCTGTAAATTTTATGCGGAGTATTTAAACCCCAATTTTATAAAATAGTTTTTAAATAAGAAACGCAATATTTACTGCGTGACTACCCTGTAATTGCGAAGACAATATTAGGGAAAATTTACACAATAATCAGCTGCTCTCTTTCGGGCCCGTTGGATATATATTGAACTTCAACGCCTAAAAAATCATTAATGTAGGCTATATACGTTTTCATTTTTTCAGGAAGGCCGTTATAGTCTTTAATGGCAGAGATATTCGTGTTCCAGCCATCAAAGTTTTTATAAACGGGCTGCACATCTCCTTCGTCAAGCCGAAAGGGCATTTGCTGTGTTTCTTCTCCATCAATGCGGTAGGCATTACAAATTTGCAGTTGCTCAAAATCATCCAGCACATCAGCTTTTGTCATTACAATCTTCGTAACGCCGTCAACCATACAAGCGTATTTTAAGGCAATCAGGTCCATCCATCCACAGCGGCGCGGGCGGCCCGTGGTAGCTCCATACTCCTTACCAATATCACGCAGCTTTTGGCCTTCGTTGTTATCAAGTTCAGTAGGAAAAGGCCCGCTTCCCACACGCGTGCAGTATGCTTTGGTAATGCCGATCACATCCTTAATAAGCTGTGGCGCTATGCCAAGCCCGGTGCAAACGCCTGCCGAAACAGTATTGGAAGATGTAACAAACGGGAACGTGCCGAAATCTACATCAAGCATGGTGCCCTGGGCACCTTCAGCCAGAATTTTTTTGCCCTGTTTGATCTGCTCGTTAATTAAATATTCTCCGTTGACAATATTCAGGGTTTGTAAAAATTCAACTGCTTCAAAAAAGGCCTTTTCATCTGCGCTGATGTCTTCGGTAAACTGATAGGAATCCAGCATTACACGGTGCTTGTCTTTTAAACGCTGATATGCTTTTTCAAAATTCCCGTTAACAATGTCTCCAACGCGTATCGAATTGCGGCCGGTTTTATCCATGTAAGCCGGGCCTATGCCTTTAAGTGTTGAGCCAATCTTTTCTTTGCCTTTTGACAGCTCTGAAGCCTTGTCCAAAGCACGGTGTGTGGGAATGATGATGTTTGTACGTTCTGAAATAAAAAGATTCTTTTTTAGATCAATTCCGAATGACGAAACGTTTTCACATTCTCTTTGAAGCGTAATCGGGTCAAGTACTACGCCATTCCCAATCAGGTTCAGCTTATCCTGGTAAAAAATACCTGAAGGAATTTGGTGAAGCACCAGTTTTTTGCCGTCTTTATAAAGTGTGTGTCCTGCGTTTGGGCCGCCCTGAAAGCGGGCAATTATGTCATAATCTTTCGCGAAATAATCTACAATTTTTCCTTTTCCTTCATCTCCCCACTGGAGCCCCAGAATAACATCTACCATTACTTTGTGTTTATTGCTTGTTTTTATAAGAGCTACAAAAATAGAGGTACATATTTAGCAAACCAAAATAATAGCAATTAGCTGCGTTCGCACCAATTGTTTTTTGCCAGTTGCAAAATATTATTTTTGCTAAAACCTGTTTTTATCGCTTTTCAATCACAAATATTACAAAGCCCTATATTGTATCTCAAGGGCGTTGGGCCGCAGCGTGCCGAGTTGCTGCAGAAGGAACTGGGTATTTATACATTTGGCGACCTGTTGCAGCATTTCCCTTTTCGCCATGTGGATAAAACTAAAGTTACGCCTATTGCCACCACAGCAGTTCTTTCAGAAGAATATGTGCAATGCGCTGGCGTGCTGGGTCCATGCGAAATAATTGGCGCAAAGCAGGGACGCCGCCTGGTTTCCACGCTTACTGATGCAACTGGTTTGCTGGAACTGGTATGGTTTCAGGGTATTAGTGCCTTACAAAAAATGCTTATACCCGGCACAGCCTACCTGGTGTATGGAAAGTTAAGTTTTTTTAATGGGAAGCCGCAAATGGTGCACCCTGAAATTGAAATATGGACGCCGGAAAAAACAGCGGGTAAAGCGCACCTTGAACCGGTATATCCTTCTACAGAAAAATTAAAGGCGCGGGGCCTTGGCGGAAGGCAGATTGGAAAGCTTAGTGCCACCTTAATGCCGCATTTGCGTGAAAAAGATATTCCTGAAAACCTTCAGAATGAAATGATCGCATCTCTGAAGCTGATGCCACGCTTTGAAGCTTATCGCAACATTCATTTTCCTAAAACAAATGATGACTTTGTAGCTGCCGTGCGTCGGTTGAAATTTGAAGAAATATTTTTTGCACAACTGCGTATGAACCTGCGACGCTCACAGCGCCATCGTTTTTCAAAAGGGGTAGTGTTTGGTAAAGTGGGCAGTTATTTTAACCTTTTTTATAAAAATTATTTGCCCTTTGAGCTAACCAATGCGCAAAAGCGTGTGTTGAAAGAAATTCGAACAGACACGGCGCGCGGAAGGCAAATGAACCGCCTGCTGCAGGGAGATGTGGGGAGCGGAAAAACCATCGTGGCACTGCTTTGCATGCTGCTGGCTGTTGATAATGGTTTTCAGGCAGTACTCATGGCGCCTACCGAAATACTGGCCCGCCAGCATTTTGAAACCATTTCGAAACTGCTGAAAGACATGGATGTTAAGGTTGCCATTCTTACCGGATCAACAAAAAGCCGCGAACGTAAAAATATTTTAACAGGTGTGGAAGAAGGTTCCATTCATTTGCTGC
>JAFAFV010000069.1 GCA_023423285.1 Bacteroidota bacterium | reverse complement strand
TAACCTATCGTGATGATAAAATGCAGGGTCAGAGAGTAGGCAATACATTTGCGCCCATTCAATCGATGAAGATCAATCAATATGGCGTAAGCCTAGGCGGCCCAATCATAAAAAACAAATTATTCTTTTTCCTGAACCTAGAGCAGCAAAAAACTTTACAACCTGGCCCCAGCAAAGTAGCTGCCACACCGGGACAACCTTTTGGTTCTGCTTCGTTTGTGGCCAGACCCAGGGCTTCGTTCCTTGATTCTGTAAGCAGATACTTACAGGATACTTATGGCTATTCCACCGGGCCTTACCAGGGTTATAGCAACGAAAGCAACAATGACAAGCTGTTTGGACGTATCGACTGGAACATTAATAATGATCACAAGGTCAACTTCCGCTACTCGCAGGTAGAAAGCAAAACCCCGAGCCTGGTGAGTACGTCTACCTCCAACTCAGGTGTTACATTTTCTACGCAGAATAACAGGCAAAGTATCAATGCCCTTCATTTTCAAAATTCAAACTATTTCCAGGAAGATAATCTTTATACAGGAACCTTTGAATATAATGGCCGCCTGGGCAACTACAACCATTCTTTCAGAGCTTCAAGGATTCACCAGTATGCTCCAAGAAGTTCACCCGGTACTGAATTTCCTTTAGTAGATATTTTAGACGGTGCATCTGTACTTACAACATTTGGCTATGAGCCTTTTACTTACGGTAACCTGAGAGATGTAAAAACCACTACGTTGAATTATGATGGAAACTATGTATTGGGCGCGCATAATTTAACGGGTGGATTGCAGTACGAAGCAAGTACTACCAAAAACGGTTTCCAGCGATTTGGTACAGGATACTATGTATTCAACTCATGGAATGATTTTGTAACAGGAGCCAAACCATCCAACTATGCGCTCACTTATCCATTGACAGCAGATGGATCACAGGCATTTCCCAGCTTCAAGTTTAGCCAGATGTCTTTGTACCTGCAGGATGACTGGACCGTCAATAACCGCTTTAAGCTGATGGGTGGCATCAGGATAGAACTGCCTTCATATCCTAATGTTGATGAAATTAAAACGCACCCTATAATAGATACGTTGACTTTTGCTAATGGAACGAAAATTAACACCGGTGCTTTACCAAAAACACAGGTAATGGTAGCACCAAGGTTTGGTTTTAATTACGACATCCTCGGAGATCGGACAATTGTATTGCGTGGCGGTTCGGGAATTTTCACTGGACGCATTCCCTATGTATGGATTGTGGCACAGTCTGGAGACGCCGGTATGTTACAATTTTTACAAAACTATCAGCTCGCTACTGTTGGAGCCCCAAATATGCCAGATTTCAATCCTGATATCAAAGCAAATTATCCGTCAACATTACCAGCTCCCGGAGTTTCTGTTCCATCAAGCATATCTGCAATGTCTGGTAATTTAAAATTTCCATCTACCTGGAAATCGAGCCTGGCTGCTGACTTCAGATTACCGCTTGGCCTTATCGCAACTTTAGAAGGTATTTATAATAAAGATATTAATTCCGTGGTTGCAAGAAATATGAACCTCCAGGATCCTACACCTATGCAAATCAGTGGCTATCCCGATACACGTATGATATATCCCGCAGGGAATAGTCGATATATAAACAAATTGATCCTCGATGCAAATAAAAACTCTGTTCCTTCTCCTACAGGTACTTCTGGTTTCGATGCCATTGTAATGGATAATGTTAAAGGCGGTAATTATTGGTCGCTAACCGCACAGCTTACAAAAGTAATGGAAAGAGGCTTTTCGGGAATGATCGCCTATACCTTAAGCGGTGGCAAAAACTATGGTGACGGTGCAGGTGACCAGATTGTAAATCTTTGGTCTATTCCTTATAACAGCAGCGGCAACACCAATATTCCTTCTCTTTCTTATACTGATAATATTTTACCGCACAGGGTGGTAGGTTCATTAACATATTCCAATAACTGGATCGCGAATTTAAAAACATCAATGACTGTATTTTACAGCGGTTCGCACCAGGGCAGGTATTCTTACTATTATACGAGTGATTTTAACAGGGACGGGCAGACAAATGACCTGATCTATATTCCTAAAAATGAAAACGAAATCACCTTCGTAGCCATTCCTGCTCCAACGCCTACGAATACCACTTATTCCAGAGCATTTACGGTAGACGAGCAAAAAGAAGCGTTTTGGAAAATGATAGAGAGTGATCCTTACTTACGCAGCAGAAAAGGACAATTTGCTGAGCGTAACGGAGCTTTGTTGCCCTGGAGACATCAATTTGATTTTCATCTTTCGCAGCAACTATTCAATGGTATTGGTGGTTTAAAAAATTCTCTGGAAGTATTTTGGGATGTGTTCAATATCGGCAATTTGTTTAACTCTAAGTGGGGCATTTATAAAATTGCTAATAATAATATTCTTACGCCTACAAATACCAGCGCGATTACGCCAACAGGCACAACTGTTCCCACATTCAGGTTAGGCGCATCAAATGGTGACCTCATCAGGGAAACGTTCCGCGACAACCAAACTACTACATCTACATATTATATGCAGGTGGGTGTAAGGTTGAATTTTAATTAAGAACTTATGTTATCCCTATAAAAAAATCGGCCACGTGCCGGTTTTTTTATGCTCATCATTTCAAACATCAAATCATTTATACCACGCTTATCTTTGCCGCGAATGGACAATAAGGAAATAACTATTTACACCGATGGCGCCTCACGCGGTAACCCGGGGCCAGGCGGCTATGGCAC
>JAFAFV010000173.1 GCA_023423285.1 Bacteroidota bacterium | reverse complement strand
TGCTCATCATTTCAAACATCAAATCATTTATACCACGCTTATCTTTGCCGCGAATGGACAATAAGGAAATAACTATTTACACCGATGGCGCCTCACGCGGTAACCCGGGGCCAGGCGGCTATGGCACTATATTAATGTTTGGAAAACACCGCAAAGAACTGTCAAAAGGATTTAAACACACTACCAATAACCGCATGGAGTTAATGGCCGTGATTGAAGGCCTGAAAGCTTTAAAAACAAAAGATATTCCCGTTACCATTTATTCTGACAGTCAGTATGTGGTTAATGCCGTAACAAAAGGCTGGCTAACCAACTGGATCAAAACCGGTTTTAAGGGCAAAAAAAATAAAGACCTCTGGATGCAATATTACGAGTTGGCAAAGCCGCTCAACATCAGGTTTGTGTGGGTAAAAGGGCATGCCAGCAATGCATTGAACAACCGCTGCGATGAGTTGGCCACACAGGCAGCCGATGGCGGCAATCTTCAAACAGATAATGGCTTTGAAACCACTGCCCTGGCCGACGATTAACACCACCAGGAGCAGCTATTATGTCACAGGTGCCGCAGCCGGGTAGCTACATGGTTTTCCATCAACCGTAAGAGCAAGTTGTGGGTTTAGATTAAAGGAATATCAACAAAATAATCCATTTGTTTTTAAACCAGCCGGCTATAAAAAAACAGCCACTCTTTGCGGGTGGCTGTTTGAATTGTATAAATTTAGCTGCAACCCAAACTGTTGCCGCAATTGAGGCATTTGTAGCAGGTGCCGCTTCTAATTGTGATGTGTCCGCACACATTGCAGGATGGCGCATCGCCCTGCATATTTTTAGCATGCTTGCTCATTGCATCAAGCCCCGTTGTAGACGGTTTTGTTGTATCGGCAGATTTTTTCTGAGGTTTGTTTACCTTGCCCACAACTCTAAGGCCGCTCAGTTCGTGCGTTCTTTCGCCAATAGTTGGCGTGTCAGTATCCCATTCGCCTTCTTCCTCCTCTGTGGCATTGTGCTTATCCAATACGTGCACAAGGTCGGCACGGTTTAAATACTCATACGCCAGGGAGCGGAACATAAAGTCAATAATTGAAGTGGCCGATTTAATGTTGGGGTGTTGCACCATACCCGAAGGCTCAAAGCGCGTGAAAACGAATTTTTCCACAAATTCCTCAAGCGGCACACCATATTGCAATCCTATGGAGACTGCGATAGCAAAACAGTTCAGCATGCTTCTCATAGTGGCACCTTCTTTGGCCATGTCTATAAAAATTTCTCCCAATGTGCCGTCGCTGTATTCGCCGGTGCGTAAGAACAGGGTTTGCCCGTTAATCTTAGCCTTTTGTGTAAAGCCCCTGCGCTTGGCGGGTAAGGCCCGGCGCTCCACGATCATTGCCAACTGGCGTTTTAGTACAGTATCGGCGCTGCTTTGCACGCGGTGGTTGATCTCTTCCAAAAGTTCTTCTACGGTGAGCTTTGTCAGGTCAACAATATGGCTTTCGGTGTTTGCTTCTTCCGTTGCCGCTTCTTCAGTTTCATCTTTTTTCTTTTTGTCTGATTTATTGCTCAGCGGCTGGCTCAGTTTCGATCCATCGCGATATAACGCGCAGGCTTTCAGGCCCAGCTCCCAGCTCAGTTTGTAAGCATCGGCTATTTCTTCCACGCTGGCCTCGTTGGGCAGGTTGATGGTTTTGCTGATGGCCCCGCTAAGGAAAGGCTGTGCTGCTGCCATCATTCGGATGTGCCCGTGCGCATGAATATAGCGCACCCCTTTTTGACCATTTTTATTGGCGCAGTCAAATACAGGCAAGTGAACTTCTTTCAGATAAGGAGCGCCTTCTACTGTCATTGTTCCACACACGTAAGTGTTGGCTTCGTCAATCTGCTGTTCGGTAAAACCAAGCGCTTCCACTAAGCTGAACTCAAAATCATTGTATTCCTCTGGCGTAAAGCCCAGCCTTTGCAGGCATTCTTCACCCAGTACCCACACGTTAAATGCAAAACCAATTTCAAAAGCAGTGGCCATTGCGGCATTCAGTTTATCAATATCCGATTGTATAAATCCTTTAGCCTTCAGGCTTTCAGGATTAATGTGCGGTGCGCCATTTAAAGTGGCGTGGCCTTTGGCATAGTTAACGATTTCTTCAATTTCGCTTTCGGCGTATTTTAAGTTACGCAGGGCCTGCGGCACACTTTGGTTGATGATTTTGAAATAACCGCCTCCGCTTAGTTTTTTAAATTTCACCAGCGCAAAGTCGGGTTCCACGCCGGTAGTGTCACAATCCATCACCAGGCCAATAGTTCCGGTAGGCGCAATCACTGTGGTTTGCGCGTTGCGATAGCCGTATTTTTCACCCAGTTGTACGGCATTGTCCCACGCTCTTGTAGCTGCTTTCAGCAAATAGTCCGGGCAATATTTGGCATTAATGCCCTGGGGTTTTATTTCCAGGCCTTCGTAGGCTTCTGTAGCATCGTAAGCAGCAGCACGGTGGTTGCGCATTACGCGCAGCATGTGTTCTTTGTTTTCTTCGTATTTAGAAAAAGCGCCCAGGTTAGCAGCCATTTCTGCAGATGTGGTGTAGGATGTGCCTGTCATAATTGCTGTGATGGCCCCTGCAATACCGCGGGCCTCCTCGCTGTCGTAAGGAATGCCGCTTACCATAAGCATGCTGCCCAGGTTGGCGTAACCCAGGCCCAGTGTGCGGTAATCGTAGCTAAGCTGTGCCACTTCTTTTGAAGGGAACTGCGCCATCAGCACAGATATTTCCAACACCACCGTCCACAGTCTGCAGGTGTACTGAAAGCCTTCTACGTCAAAAATATTATCATCTTCATTAAAGAATTTCCTCAGGTTGATGCTGGCTAGGTTGCAGGCGGTATTGTCTAAAAACATGTACTCGCTGCATGGGTTGCTGGCACGGATGGGTCCGCCCTCGGGGCAGGTATGCCACTCGTTGATGGTGGTATCATACTGCGTACCTGGATCGGCGCAGCGCCAGGCCGCGTAATTGATCTGATCCCAAAGATCTTTAGCTTTTACTTTCTTCATGGTTTCGCCGGTGCTGCGGGCTTTTAATTCCCAATCGCCATCGGCAGCCAGTACTTTAAAAAAGCTGTTGGGTATGCGTACAGAGTTGTTGCTGTTTTGTCCACTCACGGTGCGGTAGGCTTCTCCTTCATAGTCGCTGGAATAGCCCGCGGCTATCAGCGCTGCCACTTTATTTTCTTCTTCTACCTTCCAGTTTACAAATTCTACAATTTCAGGGTGATCCAGGTCAAGACAAACCATTTTAGCTGCGCGCCTTGTAGTGCCCCCGCTTTTGATGGCACCCGCGCTGCGGTCACCAATTTTTAAAAAGCTCATAAGCCCGCTTGAGGTGCCGCCACCGCTGAGTTTTTCTCCTTCGCCACGAATGCTGCTAAAGTTGGTCCCTACACCGCTTCCATACTTAAAAATCCTGGCCTCACGAACCCAAAGATCCATAATGCCGCCTTCGTTGACCAGGTCGTCATCCACGCTTAAAATAAAACAGGCGTGTGGCTGCGGCCTTTCATAAGCGGAAGTAGATTTTTTCAACTTGCCGTCTTTGGCATCAACAAAATAATGGCCCTGCGGTTTGCCGGTTATTCCGTAAATCTCGTGCAAACCTGTATTGAACCACTGCGGGCTGTTGGGCGCGCAGGATTGGTTTAAGATAGAATACACCAGTTCATCATAAAACACCTGTGCATCGTTTTCGGAGGCGAAGTAGCCGTAACGCTCGCCCCATACGCGCCAGCAATGTGCCATGCGGTGTGCAACCTGTTTGATGCTGGTTTCTCTGCCGGTAGTACCGTCTGCTTTGGGAACGCCTGCTTTTCTGAAATATTTTTGCGCTAAAATATCGGTGGCAATTTGGCTCCATGCTTTTGGTACTTCCACATCATCTAATTGAAAGACCACTTCACCGCTGGGGTTTTTTATAACCGAGCTGCGGTAATCGTATTCAAACTGGTCGTAAGGATCTACACCTTCTTTTGTAAATTTCCTGCTGAAAATGAGTCCTTTTGTTTTGTTGTTATGATCCGGCATGTTAAAAAATTTATGGGTGTTTAAAAAAGTTCAAATAAAAAATGTTTAGTGGGAAAGCGAAAATATCCTAACAAACCCATCTTTTCAAACCATAAATATTAACAAGTGTGGATAAGAGCATTTGGATTTAAGCAAACCTAAAAGGGTATTGGCTTTGCTAAGTTTTGCACAGTGATGTGAAAAGATTTTGCCTGGTTTTTACTTAATTTTTCATAGCATCTGCAGGCTTCACACGTTATATTACCAACTACGGTGGCTATTGCTTTGCCAGGCTGCGGCTGATCACAATTCTTTGCACTTCGCTCGTGCCTTCATAAATCTGTGTAATCTTGGCATCGCGCATGAGGCGCTCCACGTGGTATTCTTTTACATAGCCGTAACCGCCGTGAATTTGAACAGCTTCTATTGTGACCCACATGGCTGTTTCGCTGGCGTGCAATTTAGCCATTGAAGATGCGAGCGCATAATCCTGACCGCTGTCTTTTAACCAGGCCGCTTTCAGGCATAGCAGGCGCGAAGCTTCAATTTTTAAAGCCATATCGGCCAGCTTAAAACCAATGGCCTGATGGTTGATGATCTCGGTACCGAAAGCCTTGCGGGTTTTGGCATATTTGGTGGCCAACTCCAGCGCGCCTGAGGCAATGCCAAGTGCTTGTGAGGCTATGCCAATGCGGCCTCCGGCCAAAGTTTTCATAGCAAAGGTGAAGCCAAAGCCATCGGCCCCCACCCTGTTTTCTTTTGGAACCTTTACATCGGTAAACATGACGGTGTGGGTATCGCTGGCGCGGATGCCCAGTTTGTTTTCTTTAGCTGCCACCGTTACGCCCGGCCAGCCTTTTTCTACTATCAATGTAGTGATGCCTCTTGTACCTTTTGCCGCATCGGTTTGTGCCATTACCAGATATACAGAAGCCGTGCCGCCGTTGGTAATCCAGTTTTTGGTACCATTCAGCAAATAGTAGTCGCCTTTATCTTCTGCCGTGGTTCTTTGCGAGGTGGCATCGCTGCCGGCTTCCGGTTCGCTGAGCATAAAAGCGCCAATATAAAGCGCGCCGTCTTTTTGCCCCTGCGCCAGCGGTACCAGGTATTTTTGTTTTTGCGCTTCGGTGCCAAAAGCCTGCAGGCCATAGCATACCAGGCTGTTGTTCACGCTCATAATGACCGCGGTACTGGCATCTATTTTTGATATTTCTTCCAGCGCCAGCACGTAGCTAACCGTATCTATACCCGCACCGCCATATTCCGGCTGCACCATCATTCCTAAAAAACCCAGTTCTGCCAGTTTTTTTACCTGCTGCTGAGGAAAGGTTTGCTGCTCATCGCGCTCTATAACGCCCGGCAGGCACTCGTTTTGGGCAAATTGGCGCGCAGCCTGCTGTATCATCAATTGTTCTTCGGTAAGATGAAAATTCATATAGCAAAATTTATATACAAATATAAGTAGCAGCTTCTATGCTAATAGCCGTTAATATATTAAAACATTATTTCTTTAAAGCCCTGTCAATGCTATTTCCCAAGCTTTCCCGAAGTTGATGTAATCCCTCCCCATTATAATTGACAAAATTTCCTTCACGGTCAATTAAAATATGATGAGGAGTTGCATTGATTCGATACTTTGTGGTTACACTATCTCCCATTTCCGCTTTAAGATTAATGCCTGTTAACTCCAGTTCTTTTATTTTCTCCTTCCAGTTTTTAGTTGTTTCATCTACACAGATATTGATAAAAACAACATCTTTAGTATCATATTTATCATGAACATCTTTTGCATAAGCTTTTATCTCTGCTATGCACGGGCGGCAATGCACGCCCCAAAAGTCAATATAAACTACCTTACCTTTAAAATCGCTCAGAGATATCATCTTACCATTTTCATCTGGCAAAGTGAAATCTGGCGCTTTTAAACCAGGCTTAAATATTTTGGAAACATTATAGAACAACTTCAACTGTTCCTTAAAAACTCCGTCCTGCGCCCTTTTCAAATAATCTTCATACAGTAATTCAGTTCTGGGTACATCATAATGCTGAAAAGAAAAAACAATCGATTTTGCAAGAAACCAATCTCTGAGATCAGGGTAATTTTGAAAAAGGATCAGTCCGCTCAGGTAATTGCCTGTTTCGAAATGACCTGCGGCATTTTGTATTTCCCTGAACTTTAATGCCTCTGCTATTGGGATTTCTTTATTAGAATAGGTGAATCTTATATAATCGAACAAGTAGTCACGGTATTCTTTTGATTGGAAAAGCCTCTTGTAATCAAAAGGCCTAAAATAATTGCTGTCAGGAATTTTTGCTACCTTGTTCTGCTTATGTAGCTTTCCATAATATTTTAGGCCTGTTAATTCTGAATACTTAGCATTGCTTTGTAGTTTTCCCATAAAACTGAAATAGATATCATCGATTATAGCCTGTAATCCTTTCGCTGAACCATTGTAATTTTTTAGGATATATTCCATTTGCTTATTATACATTGCATTTATCTCTTCATAAACAGGCCGCCATTTCGGCAATACAGTTGAGTAGGCTTTTACAACTCCTCGGTCTTACCTTCACGAGCCATATCACGAATTTCCTCGCCTTTCTTTTTAGTAACACTGTCTGAAAGCCTGTATACTTCTCCATAATGCCTGACCATAAAATCATAGGAAAATTCTTTACGAAAATTCATCTCAAAAAGTAATTCCTTTGTTCTTTTCTTATTTTGAGTATTGATTTTTAGAATCTCTCCTGTTTTGCCGTTTATTTCCAAATTGATATTGTCATTTGGATAAACGTAAATCATAGTAACCAATTTATCGCCTGAGGCTAAAAATAATTGCTGCTTTTCGTTTATAGGTATTTGTGTGTTAAAGGTGCCGTCTTTATTGACTGGAATATACAATGTCTGGCTTTCCAGTAACCCTGATAACCCAGCATGAAGAGAGTCAGATACCTGGTTCATAATCTTGCCAGAAACCATAAAGTTTTCATTAACAGCCTGACAGCAGGCATTCTCCAACTGAAGCATGCAGGATAGAAGTATAAAAAATATTGCAAGGTTCTTTTTCATAAGACTGAAAACAGTTTTTTTAGCTCGTTTATAAAAGTAATATTTAAAGTGGTGTGAAGGTAAACATTTAACCTCCTTATGTGTTACTTACAATGTAAGCCGCTTTTGGCTTACTTTCGCAAAAAATACAGGTTGGATGAAGAAAATTCACATCATTTTACTCGTTTTGGTTGCCGCTTCCATAGCTGTGCTGGTAAGCTTTTTACAAACCACCACCACTTACGATACTGTGGCTACCGCCGTATCAAAACCCGGTAAGTTTGTACACCTGATGGCTAAATGGGACAAAAGCGAACCGCTGCTGTACGACGCGATCAAAAACCCTAATTACTTAGAATTTACTGCTATTGACAGCCTGGGCCAAAAAATACCCGTGGTGTACCACAACCCAAAACCTGAGAATTTTGAACTGAGCGAACGACTGGTGATGAAGGGCAAATATGAGAACGGCAAATTTATCTGCCAGAACATTCAAACCAAATGCCCCAGCAAGTATAAAGACCAGGATCCGGCAAAACATCCCGGCAATATTGACAAAGAATCAACATCTTATATAAACCCTGCTGAAATTACCGAAGAAGACCACGCCTACCAGGCGCGGTAATTTCCAATTCAAATTTTACATTTTAAATGACTTACGAGGGAGAGCATCTTTTACCGGGACAGTTAGGCCATTTTTTTGTTTTACTTTCTTTAGTTGCATCGTTTGTAGCCAGTTTTGCTTACTTCAAAAGCGTAAGAAGCGTTAACAGTGAAGATCGCAGCTCGTGGTTGAAACTGGCGAGGCTATCATTTTTTACAGAATGTTTTTCTGTATTTACCATTTTTGCGCTGCTCATTTTCATGATGTTCAACCACATGTTTGAGTACAAATACGTGTGGCAGCACAGCAGCCTTTCCCTTGAACCTAAATATATTTTAAGTGCTATATGGGAAGGCCAAGAAGGAAGCACCCTACTATGGACCATTTGGCATTGTGTGCTGGGGTTGATCATTATAGCCCGCGAAAAGCAATGGGAAGCGCCGGTTATGAGCATTGTAAGTTTTGCACAGTTCTTTTTGGCTACCATGATTGTGGGCCTTTATATTTTTGATGTGAAGATCGGCTCTAACCCGTTTGTATTGCTCAGAGAATCGGGTATGTTTGACAACGCGCCAGCCATGCACGTTGATCTTGATGTGACCAAACCCATCAGGCCGGATTACCTGACCATGATCACCGATGGTAATGACCTAAACCCCCTGTTGCAAAACTACTGGATGGTGATTCACCCGCCGGTACTATTTCTGGGATTTGCATCGGTACTCATTCCTTTTGCATTTGCCATGAGTGGGTTATGGACGAAAAATATTGGCGGATGGGTAAAACGCGCCATTCCGTGGACGCTTTTCAGCATTGCTTTTTTTGGGCTGGGAATTATGATGGGTTCCAAATGGGCGTATGAGTCGCTAAACTTTGGCGGCTATTGGGCGTGGGACCCTGTTGAAAATGCTTCGCTTGTTCCCTGGATGATCACGGTGTCGGCCCTGCATACCATGATCATTTACAAGAACACCGGGCATTCGCTCCGCACCACTTATATCTTTCTGGCACTGTCGTTTATTTTCATTGTTTACTCTACCTTTTTAACCAAAAGCGGCGTGCTGGGTGAGTCATCCGTACACGCGTTTGCTGATATTGGCATGAACGGGCAGCTATTTCTTTTCATGATCGTTTTTGTATGGCTGGGGCCGTTTATGGCCGCTACGTCTGACAGGCAAAGGCTGATCGTTGCCGGCATAACCGCCGTGCTTTCGCTGGCTACCTACTTTTTGGCAGAAGTGATACCAGGTTTCCCGCTATACGTGATTGTGGGCGGCGTTGTAACTTTTATAGTGCTAATGAACAGGCAGGTGCCGGCCGTACAAAAAGAAGAAAGCGCTTCTTCGCGCGAGTTTTGGATGTTTATTGGGTCGTTGGTATTCTTTTTATCAGCCATGATCATCATTATCCAAACATCACTGCCCGTATTCAATAAATTATTTAGCATCAATACGGCGCCTGGCGAAGATGTGGAGTTCCGGTATAATCAGATACAGGTGTTGGTGGCGATTGTGGTGGGCGCGCTAACAGCTATTGCCCAATACTTCAGATACAGGCACACCCCTAAGCAATTGTTTATCAAAAAAATTGCATGGCCCACACTCATCAGCGCCATTATCGGCACTTTTATACTGGTAGTCATTAAAATTAATTATGACAAACACGGTATCGGATTTTTGATCAACATCTGGATAGCGCTGATGGCAGGTGTTTACGCTGTGGTAGCTAATGCCATGTACCTATTTACCGCTCTTAAAGGAAATATGAAAAATAGCGGCGGCTCTATTGCCCACCTGGGTTTTGGATTGGTGCTGGTTGGCATTTTACTTTCTTCTGGAAAAAAAGAAGTCTTGTCAATCAATACCAGCGGCATCCCGGTAAATTTTGGACCCGATAGTAAAGAGATTACCGGTGAAAACCTCACGCTCATTAAGGGTTTACCCATGAAAATGGGGCCTTACAAGGTTACTTATTCCGGCGACTCGGCGCATCCTAAAAAACAACAAACCTATTTTAAAATAGACTTCAAGTCAGATAAGGACAGTTTTACCCTTTGGCCCAATGCATTTGTAAACTATAAAGGCAATATGGAAATGATGGCCAACCCCGATGCAAGGCATTACTGGAACCATGATGTATTTACGTACGTATCAGCCATTCAAAACCCTACCAAAACAGCCGACACTGCAAAGTTTGAAATGAAGACCCGCAACGTGGGCGATACTATTTATTACAGCAAAGGATATATGATAGTGGAAAGGCTTGTTGGCAAAGACAACCTGCCCGTGGAAGGTTTTGCCAGAACCGACACGGGTTACACAGCGTCCTTAAAAGTGCAGCAGCTTAACGGCTCATCTTACCAAAGCGATCTTTTAATGATACGTGGCTCAGGGCGCAAGTTGTTTCAATCTGAGGATACCGTATTTTCTCAAAACCTGGTGCTCACGCTCAATGACGTAAAAGGCAGCCAGGCAGAGATCGGCGTCAAAGAATCATCCGACATCAGCCCTTGGCTGACATTAAAAGCTTATAAGTTTCCATACATCAACCTGCTTTGGGCTGGAGTGGTGCTTACCGTGCTGGGCTCGCTCATCGCGATGTGGAGAAGGCAACAGTTATCCAAATAGATAGTTTTGCACCTCATAATTTTAATTTAAGTCCTGCACTTAGTACCCTTCCTTCAGGGTGATAAGACCAGATGTCATCAAAGGAAGGATCGGTATGCGGGCCGTTCACTACACTTTTAATGCGGTTTTGCCTGGCATCCAAAAAATTTTCCGCATTTATAAACACTGCTACTTTCCTAAAACGCTTTTCAACCATGGCTCCAACATCCCAAAAAGATGGTGACCTGCTGCCATTTGTAAGGTATTGCCAGTCAGAAAAATAACCTTCCAAACCGGCCTTCACTGTGCTTTTTTCATACATAAGAACCATGTTGACCCTATTTTTTGCTACCATAGGAATGAACTGGTTTACCGGAACGTATTCAGCTTTAGCATGAGTGAACGTGTATCCTGCAAATAATTTTATAAAATCACGGTAAATAATTTTCATGTTAGTCTCAAATCCAAGGCTGTAAACGGGCTTATCTGCATTGCTGAAAGTAAACTCATCTAACATATTTTGCTTTAATACCAGCGCATTATTAATACGGGTATAAAAAAACATATGGTTTAGAGAAAAGCTGAAATCATTCCCAAAGTATGTTTTGTAATTAATATCGGCAGTGCCGCCATAACTTCTTTCAGCACGTACACCATTCAACGGCTGTACATTTTGGTATTGCATGCTTTCGGTAGCTTCTGTAAACAGCGATGGCGCTTTATAGCCCAGGCCGCCGCCAATACGCGATGTTAACTTTTCGGATAAATGAATTAAAGCTGATACGCGCGGCAGCACAAATACTTCTGTATTGCTATAAAGGTGGTTTTTATATTTTACCGCATCTACACGCAACCCTGCTTCAACTTGAATTATATCTGATATATCACTTGTATTTTGGGCATATAATCCAGCAGTATTGCTATTGAAATTTCTTTTGAAATTAGCTATTTCGTTTTCGCGAAATTGATCCCATACAAAATTTAATCCTAATACCAGGTTGTTGTGATCATTATTTTTGGCATAAGTCAAATCGGTGAATGAGTTATAATTACTTCCTCCAAACCTGTACTGATGCATCAGAATGTCTCTGTTAAAATAGCTGAAACTGGTTTTGGCAGATAGGTGTGTTGCATTGTCGGGCTTTTTATCAAATTCAACTGTAGTAGTATTTCTAAGAGATTTATTGGTTTCAAAATAAGTATGGGCCGCATCTCTCCTGCCCTTTACCACACTCATATCGCCACCGGTGCGGCTGCCTGCTGTAAAGCTGTTACCAATCAGTAAATAACTTTTTTCATTAGGATAAATGAATAGCTTTGGATGCAGCGTAAAATCTTTTGACCGCGCAAGTTCAGTAAACTCATCTTTATCCACGTCATAAGGCTGTTGTAAATTTCCCAGGGCCAAAAAAGTATATCCTGACTTTTTACTTCGTGCTGAGGCAAACGCGCCCAGCGTGGTTTGCCCCACGTGCGACTGGCTGGCAATAAAACTATATTCAGGTGTAAGGTTTGGCATTTTTGAAATAAAATTTACAACTCCTGCAATAGCGCCACCACCATATAAGGTAGATGCCGGGCCTTTAATAAGTTCTACCTGCGCCAGGTCAAGCGGTGGAATTTCGAGTATGGAAAGGCCTGATGCAAAATTTCCAAAATTGGCGTAACCATCTTTCAGCAACTGCGTGTAGCGTCCGTCAAGCCCCTGAATACGAATACTGGCATTGGCTGAAGTGGGCGATGTTTGCTGCATCAGTATGCCTGTGCTTTCATGCAATATCATTGAAACATTTGACGGGCGCATATTGATTTTTTCTTCGATTTCTTCAAGATCAATCACTTCTACCCTTGTAGGCACATTGCCTATTGTGCGCCCGGTGCGCGTTGAAGAAATCACTATTTCTTCCATTTCATGAGGGGCGTGAGGTAAGTAAAAAACAACAGAAGTGTCAGAATTAAAGACCAGATTTTGTATAAGCCTTTCGTAACCGATGGCTGATATAATAAATCTGACCGAACCTGCTGGCAAACCTGTTATGGTGGCTTTGCCGGCTTTATCAGCTATAAAACCTTTTGTAGATTGGTCCACAACTATGGTTGCACCAGCAATGGCATCTTTAGTTTCTGAATCTTTTATAAAAACTTCAGCAGTAATTTGCCCATGCACCATTACACTCAGTGCCATTGCTGTTAAAAGCAATACAATATGTTTCATTTATAAATATTTTTTTTCGCCGTTGGCGGATATGTTTTTGTAAGATGTTTTACCTGAGCGGCAGGTACGGAAACGTTTTTTTCTATTCTCTTAGTGAGAAAAAATAAAGATAGTTATCAGCAATTGGGTAGTGCAGATGCTAATTTAGAAGGTTGCCAGATAGTATATGATAAGAAGGCAGGTTCTTTTTCATCAATTGAAAAAGCAGGTTTCGTATAGTATGCAATAGGTATAGCAAAACGAATAATGTCAGGCGCGATTACTACAACACAACAGGTGCAATGGCAGAAAGGTGAACAGGTGCAGTCTGAATGCTGATGCTGACCCTGCTTTTCTGAAAATGAAATCGTTTCAACTGATGCATTACTTTCACTGCAGCAACAAGGCGTAAAAGAAATGAATAGAAAATAAACAATGAATATGTAAGTGAAAAGTTTCAACCCTTGCAAAATAATCAAATATTATTTTTGTCGCTTACTTCAAACTCTTTTTTTTAACATTATTTATACCTTGTTTGCATCGGTAAAGGTTTTTAATCGTCTTAGCTGATGTAAATTTGTCTGATTTGAAAATCTACCAGAAATATCATTTATATACAATCATTTTTTTGACGGCCGTTTTTATAACATTCTCTGCGGCTGCTCAAAAACAGGATGTTGTAGATCCCAATATTCCCCCACGTCCTTCCATGCAGGAGATTATGAAAGATTGGGGGCCTAATGACAGCCTGAAAGTATCAGCCATTTGGTATGGAACCAGTTATACCGATTTTAAAATGATACCTTATACGCTGGAAGAGGATATTTGGCTGTCAAACCTTTCTCTTCACCAGCTTGCTAAGGTAAAAGCTGAAAATGCCCGCCTTAGAAATGCCGTGTATGTTACTTACCCGTATGCCAGAGAAGCCGGAACTGTAATTAACGAGATCAATACATTGCTTGAAAAAGCCCCCAATCGCAGCGCGCGTAAAGCCATTATCAAATCGAAAGAAAAAGAACTTAAAGAAAAATTTGCTGATAAAGTAAAAAACCTTTCGGTGTACCAGGGTGAGGTGCTAATGAAACTCATCAACCGGCAAACCGGCAACAATTGCTTTGAGCTACTAAAAGAATACAAAGGCAGTTTTAATACCCGCCTGTATCAAACAGCAGCCTGGGTATATGGCGGTAATTTAAAATCAGACTACGACATAAATAAAAATAAAAAAGACCGCCAGATTGAGATCTTTGTTCAGGAAATAGACGGCAACTGGTACAACAATCCTTTCAGAAGATAATTCGTTTGAATAACCCTTCACTAGTGCCATTTTACGGCTGATCGCCTTTACCAGTTCCTTAACATCTGTTTCCAAACTTTTCCATATTAAACCTCCATTTACCCTATTTTTGCTGCCATCAAAACATGTTTTCGTATGAATTTCAGGAGAATTAATAACCTAACCGGTTGGGCGGTTTTTGCCATTGCCATGTTAACTTATATGTTCACTCGCGAAGCGCGTGGTTCTTTGTGGGACTGTGGTGAATTTGTAGCCTGTGCCTATAAAATGGGCATGCCTCACCCGCCCGGAGCGCCGGTTTTTACCTTGCTTGGCAGGTTCTTTATCATTCTTTTTGGAGATAATGGTATGACGGCCGCTAATGCCGTTAACTTTATGAGCGCCACAGCCAGCGCGGGTACCATTTTATTTCTTTTTTGGAGCATTACACATTTTGCCCGTAAAATGTTTGTGAATGTAGGCGAGGCTTTATCAGGCAGCCAGGTGCTAACTGTAATGGCCGCAGGCATTGTGGGTGCACTGGCTTATGCTTTCAGCGATTCGTTCTGGTACAGCGCGGTAGAAGGAGAAGTATATGCACTATCATCTTTTTTTACAGCTTTGTTATTTTGGGCAGCCCTGAAATGGGAACATGCCGATGAACACGCGGGAAGCGATGAACACGAACGTGCAAGAGCCGACAGGTGGATCATTTTCATCTTCTTTATGATGGGGCTGGTAATTGGTGTACACCTTTTGGGTATTCTTACCATACCACCAATCGTGATGATCTATTACTTCCGCAGGTATAAGCCTACGCTTAAAGGAAGCATCATCGCGTTTTTAATTGGTTGTGCCATTACGGGCATTGTTCAGGTAGCTGTGGTACAATACAGCATGAAAGCCGCCGGCCTGTTCGACGTGTTTTTTGTAAATAATTTCGGGCTACCCTTCTTCTCCGGATTTGCAATTTATTTTATACTTATTGCCGCACTGATCTTTTGGGCATTGAATTTTAAACCCAATGTTTCTCAAAAAACACTCGTGATATGGGCTACGCTGCTTTTTGTACTGGCCTTTTTACCGTTTGCCTTTGGCGGCTCCATGGTTGTAGGCAAAATTCTACTGCTGGTTGCGGTTGGCGCTGTTGTGGGGTACTTTTTAAAACCGACGGCATTAAGAGTAATCAAACTTACCATGTGGTGCCTCGCGTTCATTATGCTGGGGTATATGATGTACCTCACATCCATGATCCGTAGTAATGCCAACCCTGCTATTGATATGAATAATGTTGATAATCCCATCAACCTTGTTTACTATTTAAGCCGCGAGCAATATGGCAGTGCGCCTCTTGTTTACGGGCCGCACTTTGCTGCAGAGGTGGAATACGATGAAAATGGCAGTCCTTTTACAATGGGCGAAATGAGGTATGTGAAGGGAGATAACAAATATATTCCTATCGGACGCGACAGGGAAGTGAATTATAAAAGTTCCGACAAACAACTCTTTCCCCGTATCTGGAGCAGTAGCAATGACCAATACCACGCACAGTTTTACGCAGACTGGCTGAATCTGGAGCAGTCAAGAGACCCCAATACGGGCCAGCCATCATATGGCGCCCCAAGCTATGGCGATAATATTAGCTGGTTTACCACTTACCAAACCAGCTTTATGTACATGCGTTATTTTATGTGGAATTTTGCCGGAAAGCAAAACGACATTCAGGGCTATGGCAATAAGCGGGATGGCAACTGGATCTCCGGCATCTCCATTATAGATAATGCCCTGCTGGGCGACCAGAGTAAACTGCCGGAAAGCCTGAAAGACAATAAAGCAAATAATAAATTATACCTGCTGCCATTTATACTAGGCATAGTTGGATTAGTTTATCAGTTTATAAAAAACAGAAGAGACTGGATTGCTACCTTCCTGCTGTTCTTCTTTACCGGGTTGGCTATTGTACTATACCTTAACCAGCCGGGAAACCAGCCGCGTGAACGTGATTACGCTTATGTAGGTTCGTTTTACGCATTTGCAATATGGATTGGATTAGCCGTAGTAGCATTCGTAAGACTGGCTGTAGAGTTAAAGGACAAAGAAACCTTTACCAAAATGCTGGTTTACGGCGGCTCCCTAAGTTTTCTTATGATAGCTGCCAGCAGCCTTTGGGGTTCTCCCGGCCCAATCTTTATTTCAGGCATTATTGGCGCAGCATTATTTTTAATTGTACTGTTTGTTGTAACCTATGTAATTAGGACTGTTTCATCTAAAGGCAGCAATTTAAGAATGGCAGGCATTACAGCAGGCATCATTTGTGTGCTGGTGCCGGTTTTAATGGCGCAGCAGGAATGGGATGACCATGACAGAAGCCAGAAAACGCTGGGTCCTGATCTGGCCAGAAATTACCTGGAAAGTTGCGCGCCCAACGCGATCATATTTACTTTTGGCGATAATGACACCTATCCATTATGGTACGCGCAGGAAGTGGAAGGCGTTCGCCCCGACATTCGAATCATCAACACCAGTCTGCTCGGCATTGACTGGTACATTAATCAGTTGCGCTATAAAGTAAACCAGGCCGACAGTGTGGATGTGATTTGGACCCCGGCCCAAATTGCTGGACACAACCGGGAAGTGGTTTATGTAACCGAACCGGCGCCCGGGCAAAACATTGACCCCAACATGCATTACAATCTTTACAATGTGATGCACGACTTTATGGGCGCTCCTGCCATTGACCCTGAAACCGGACAGGATGTGGGGCAGCAACGCCTGCCTATCAACAAGTTTATGGTGCCAGTTGATAAAGAACTGATTCTGAAAAATGGAACGGCCAATGCTACAGATAGCCTTGTTGACAACATGGTTTTTGAAATTCCCCGCAGGGCATTACAAAGAAGCGAACTGATGATCTTAAACATCATTGCTTCTAACAAATGGCAAAGGCCTATTTATTTTACATCGCCATACGGCGAACTGGGCTTTGGCAGTTACATTAGAAAAGATGGCCTCAGCTTCAGGTTGCTTCCTTTCCCGGCAAAAGCGCCACAGCAAAACTGGGTAATTGAGCAGGCTCTGAGAGAAATGGGCGCAGGAGGTACATCTATGCGCGATAACAACCTGGCCGCTATCTACGACAACCTCGTCAAGAAATATGAATTTGGCGGAGCCAATAAAGCCGGAACCTATTTTGATGAAGAAAACCGCAGGCATTTATTAAACATCCGCGCCATTTTTGCCGAAGCTGCGGGCAACCTTGCCGATGCCGGGAAAATGAAAGAAGCGGAAGCTATTCTTGAAAAATCAGAAAAAGGCATTTTGCCACAAAACCTTCCTTACGGTATGGTAAGCCGTTACAACCAGCATAACCAAACCGGCCTGATGCTGGCTGAAGCATATTATAAGGCCGGAAAGCTGGATCAGGCAAGAAAGGTGATGGAAGCTGTGAAAAAAGACATCAGGGAGCAAAAGAATTATTACAATTACCTGAAGGCGGAAAAGCCTGAATTTTTTAGCGGCTTTGCAAGCATAGAAGATCCGCTGAACAGTGTAATGGAAGCCGCGGCACAGGCTATTGAGCAGCGATACGATCCTTTGAAAAAAGGCGTACAAAATCCTGCCCAGGAAATGGCCCTGCCTGGTTCACTTGGCAACGCTGCTGATACTGTAGCGCCGGTTGACAATGCGCAGAACCAGGATTCCGTTAGGCCCTGACGCTACTAAAAAAACTTTTGATCAAAAGGTTGCTCTAAAACGGGCAACCTTTTTTAATGCAGGTTATTTAATGCTTAGCCTGTTAACTTTTCAGCTCCCGAAAACCTTACACCACAAAACTTGTTAATATTAATTATGCGCGGTTATCATTTTTCAAAATTCGATATCAACAATAACAGCAAAAGCCCATTTGACAAACTGATGGATGTTTTTTTGCAAATGCTTACCTACACCAGTGGTGATGTGGGTGAAGCCCTGCAATGGCTGAACGAACTTGATAAGCAATACCAGCTTACAAGTGATGATTATGGCATGGGTGATTTTTTGGAAGACCTGAAAAATAAAGGCTATATAACAGAAGATGCGCCTACCGGCGAGATAAAGATCACTCCAAAAACCGAGCAGAGTATTCGCAAAAAAAGTTTAGAAGAAATTTTTGGCAAACTCAAAAAAGCAGGCAAAGGCGATCACAAGACCTTTAAACCTGGCCAGGGCGATGAGATCAATCCTGAAACCAGGCCTTTTCAATTTGGCGATATGCTGGAGCAGATTGATTTTACTGAATCCATCCGCAACGCGCAAATCAATCATGGAGTTGAAAGTTTTCATTTAAGAGAAGATGACCTTAGCATCAGGGAAACGGATTTTAAAACGCAAACTTCAACCGTGCTGATGATCGACATTTCTCACTCAATGATTCTTTACGGGGAAGACCGCATTACACCGGCAAAAAAAGTGGCCATGGCCTTAAGCGAACTCATCACCACACGTTACCCTAAGGACACGCTGGATATAGTGGTATTTGGTAACGACGCGTGGCCGGTAGAAATAAAAGACCTTCCTTATTTACAGGTGGGGCCTTATCATACCAACACGGTAGCAGGTTTGGAACTTGCAATGGATATTTTGAGGAGAAGAAAAAATCCCAACAAGCAAATTTTTATGATCACCGATGGTAAGCCCACCTGCCTGAAGATTGGTAAGCGCTACTATAAAAACGCGTTCGGGCTTGACAGAAAGGTGGTCAACCGCTGCCTGAACCTGGCAGCGCAATGCAAAAAATTAAAGATACCCATCACCACCTTTATGATTGCTACAGACCCTTACCTGCAAAAATTTGTACAGGAGTTTACCGAAATGAACCATGGCAAAGCTTATTTTGCCAATCTTGACAAATTAGGAACCTTTATCTTTAAAGATTTTGAAACTGGTAAGAATAAGCAGGTGTTTTAATAAACGTATCATTCGGGGGAGCATAAAAAAATCCCCTTGTTTTTAAGAAGATGTCCGGATTCTTTACATTATCCCCGGCATGACACTTCAATTATAATTTAAAAAAAACCGTTAAATCAAGGTACATGGTTCAGACAACTTTAGGACAATTAAAAGCCTCCGGCTATCAATATAAAAGCATTAAAGAAGAAGTAAGGCAAAACCTTATAAAAAAATTACGCGCGGGAGAAGAAACTTTTCCCGGCATTGTTGGTTATGAAGACTCGGTAATTCCTGAAACGGAACGGGCACTTTTAAGCCGCCACAATATATTATTTCTTGGCTTACGCGGACAAGCCAAAACACGTATGGCAAGATTAATGACCAGCCTGTTGGATGAATGGATACCTGTTGTGGCGGGAAGTGAGATCAATGATGATCCGCTGCATCCCATCTCAAAATATGCGCATGACCTGATTGCAGAAAAAGGTGATCACACACCAGTTGAATGGATTCACCGCGACCAGCGTTACGGAGAAAAACTGGCTACTCCTGATGTTTCAGTGGCTGACCTGATTGGTGATATAGACCCCATTAAAGCGGCCAACCTGAAGCTAACTTTTGCAGATGAGCGTGTGCTGCATTACGGCATCATTCCGCGCAGTAACCGCAGTATTTTTGTCATCAACGAGTTGCCCGACCTGCAGGCCCGCATACAGGTTTCGCTATTTAATATTTTGGAAGAAGGCGACATACAGATCCGCGGCTTTAAATTAAGATTGCCGCTTGATATTCTTTTTGTATTTACTGCCAACCCCGAGGATTACACCAACCGTGGCAGCATTGTAACGCCACTGAAAGACAGAATTCAAAGCCAGATACTGACGCATTACCCGAGGAATTTAGAACATGCCTTAGAAATTACGCAACAGGAAGCAGGTGTGCATCAGGAGCAGGCAGAAAAGATACAGGTGAGCGATATGGTGAAACGCCTGATTGAACAAGTGGCTTTTGAAGCGCGAAATAGTGAACTGGTAGATAAAAAAAGCGGCGTGAGCGCAAGGCTCACTATTTCAGCCATGGAAAATGCTATGAGCGCGGCCGAAAGGCGTGCAATTCTGAATGATGAACCTTCTACACAAATATGGATTAGCGACTTAGCCGCCACCATTCCATCCATTACCGGGAAAGTGGAACTGGTGTACGAAGGCGAACAGGAAGGACCTTACCAGGTAGCTATGAATTTGCTGGACCGTTCGGTGCGCACGCAGTTCATCCAATATTTTCCCAATCCTGAAGAATTGAAAAAACGCCGCAATACAGGTAAGGCATCAGCACGGCAAAAAGCAGAAGAAAACCCCTACCGCCCCATTATTAGCTGGTTTGACAAAGGCAACAACCTGTCTCTTTCCTTCAATACTAAAGACAGTGACAAACTACAACAACTGTATGCAGTAGATGGCCTTCACGCGCTTATAAAAAAATATTTTCCTCATGTTGACGAATTACAAAAGGGTCTGCTGATGGAGTTTGTATTGCACGGCCTTTCTGCTTACTCTCTTATTAGTAAAAAATTGTTTGAAACTAAAGTTGAATTCAAAGACCTGTTTGGAAGTATGATGAATACGGGGTTTGAGCAGGGCAATTTGGAAGATGATCTGGAAGGCGATTTTGATGACCTGGATGATAAATATTAAAACGATTGAGTTTTAAAGTTTGTAATGTTTTAAGGCTTTACCGTTTTGTGAACCGTTCTACAATATGCCTATTTAAACAATTTGTTTCATTAAGTTATTTTCAGAAGCAGAAAACGCTACCTTTTAGAAAACGTACTGTTCATCACTTTCAGCATTCCCTGTGGTGTCCATTTATGCGCCACGATCATTCTGCGAACGGTTTGCAAGGGTACCAGGCTATCGCGCGGGGTAGAAAGAATAAACGACATTTTATAATGCTTACTTAACTCCTGCGCAGCCGTGTGGTTGACAATACCAAAAGGGTAAGCAAAATAGGTAACAGGTTGGCCGGTAATCTCGCTGATTGTTTGATTGGCCTCTACTATCTGTTTTTGCCAGTCCTCATCATTATACGCTGTTACTTTATGATGATCGTAAGTGTGGTTGCCAACCGTGTTACCTTCGGCAGCAAGCTGGGCAATCTGCTCACGGTTCATATAATTCTTTTTGCCGATAGTAATAGTCATAATAAAATACACACCTTTAAACCCATATTTTTTCAGCACTTCATTGGCAACAGTAATGTGTTCGAGGCGATTATCGTCAAACGTAGCCATGAATGGTTTTTCAGGGATTGGTTTATTGTAAACGAGGTAGTCGTACAATTGATCAGGAAGAATGGATTGATAGCCGCTGTCTTTCAGAATTTTCATTTGAGCATCAAACTGTGCGGGTGTTACATTGTAATCATCGGTGCGGCCATATTCAAACCGGTGGTAGCACAAAACCGGCACCTGCTTTTTCGCCATGATCGAATCAACATGGTTTTTTGCAGGGGCCGCTTCTACAATTACACTGGTATCCATTACTATCTGGCTGTCTATCCGGGTTTCGCGGGAATCACTGGCGTTGCTGCTGCAGGAAGAGGTTAGGCCTATCAGGGCTGCTGCCAACAAAATCACTCTCATAGTATTGAATATGTGTGTGCGAAGGTAACTCTCCATCGGCCATTTATAATTGTATTTTTTATTGAACAGCAATTAAAATATGTTTTTCATAACATTCAGGCTGCTATTTTTGCATCTCAAATAATTAAAAGTAATGAAATACTTCCTCTTGGTAGCACTGCCCTCTTTATTTACATTTAGCAATGTTCAGGCACAAAGCAAAACGCCTGCAAAACCTGCTGCCACAGTACAAAAAGATGTTGTACTGAAAACTGAATCTGACTCCGCCAGCTATGCATTAGGAATGAATATCGCTCAATCCCTTAACCAGGACCTTGGAGATTTAAATACAAAATTGATCGCGCAGGGGCTGCAGGATGTATTTGATAAAAAACCCATGAAGTTTGACGAAGCTGAAATTTATACTATCCTCAGTACTTATTCTCAAAAAATTCTGGAAGAGAAGGCATCCGTTAGGCAAAAAGAATTTTTTGATCAGAACAAAGGCATAGCTGGTTTGAAAACCACTACAAGCGGCTTACAATATGAAGTGATTAAAGAAGGAACCGGCGCTAAACCTTCTGCAAGCGATAGCGTTACCGTTCATTACCGCGGCACTTTACCTGACGGTACTGAGTTTGATGCATCCTACGAAAGAAACGAACCGCTCACGCTTCAATTAGGGAGCGTGATACCCGGATGGACCGAAGGAGTGCAACTAATGAGCGTGGGCAGCAAGTATAAATTTTACATACCTTATCAATTGGGTTATGGCCTGCGCGGTGCACCGCCTACCATACCCGGCGGCAGCCCGCTTATATTTGAAATTGAATTGCTGGATATTAAAAAAGCACAATAGCTTTTAATTTTAAATCAATTCATGGGTTTGCTTCACTACGCCCATAACAAATATGCTTTGTACATGGCCCAGGTTTTCTACCTGGCTTAGCTTATTCACATGAAAATCGTAAAAACCTGTCATGTCTTTCGCCAACACTTTCAGCATAAAATCAAACTCTCCGGAAATACTGTAGCACTCGGTTACTTCGTGTAACTGACGGATGGATTCAATAAATTTTAAACCAGCCTTTTTATCGTGCTGCCGCAGCGATACATAGCAAATAAC
>JAFAFV010000163.1 GCA_023423285.1 Bacteroidota bacterium | reverse complement strand
TGACGCCACTATAACTGCTATGACTGATGCAGCAGCTATGGGCCAATATTTTTTTAACCGGATGCTGCGCGGCAGTTTTTGTAAACCTCTTGTTTTTTCAATGATGCGGTTGGCCTTAAGCTGCTGTTCGTTTTCTATAATTTGGCTGTGCCTGAGTGTTTGTGACAATACGTCAAACTGCTGCTGCAGGGCGGGATTTTCCCTGAGGTGATCCTGCAACTCACGCTCTTCCTGCGGAGAGGCTTCCCCGAAAATGCACCTGGCCATCAGCCTCCAAATGTCCTTATGAATTTGCATCGCAATCGCTTCTACAAATAAGGACAGGCGTTTTAATAAAATCTACTAAGCAATTTTCAACTTTTTTTTAAAGGATGAGCAGGAAACCTTTGGGGGACATTTTTGGGAATGCCCAGGGCTGACGCAATGCGCTGTACGGCAATAGCCATTTGCGCATCAATGGTATTTACCGAAATGTTCAGTATTTCTGCTACTTCCTTATACCTGAGGCCATCTTCACGCACCAGCTTAAAGATCATTTTACAGCGGGGTGGCAGCATGTTTATAGCGTGGTTCATCCTGGAAAGCATCTCGGCAGTGATCAATAGCGAGTAAGGGTCGTCAGTAAGTGCTTCCAACTCCGGCTCAATGCCATCAAAAGGCCGGGTAAGCAACTGGCGTGCCCTTTCTGACATTTTATTGAGGGACAAATTTTTTACAGAAACATACAGGTACACAGGCAGGTTATCAATGGCAATAATCTTTACACGATTGGCCCAAAGTTTTATAAACACGTCTTCGACTACTTCTTCGGCAATCTCTCTGGAGTGCAGTAGGGACGCGGCAAATTTCAACAGCCTGGTTCCCATTAAAGTATACAATTCGGAAAAAGCCGTTTCACTACCTGCTGCAATTTCTGATTGCAGCTTTTTAAAATCGTGCATAGCCGGTTTCATAGCAAACAATACACTAAAGTTATGAAAAATACGTTTATGCAGCGAATTCGCTATAAAGATGTATTCCTTGCAATACTTGCAGCAGCAGTATAGCCGGTGCTCCATGCATTTTGAAAGTTGTACCCGCCGGTGATACCGTCTACATCTATCACCTCACCAGCAAAATAAAGATGAAGATTTTTTTTACTCATCATGGTGTTGGCATCAATCTCTGAAAGATGGATGCCGCCTGCAGTTACAAATTCTTCTTTAAAAGTGGTTTTGCCTTTTATAGTGGCATCGTAATATACCAGGTTTTTTACCAACTGATTTTGCTGGCGGGCAGGCAGATCGGCCCATCGGGTTTGCGCCGATATGCCCGATTGCTGCAGTAAAAATTCCCACAAACGACGTGGAAGATTGAACGGATTTTTATACACGTACTGCGAAGCAATGTCAAAACGCAACTGCTGCAACACTTGCCGAACCTGATTCTCATGAAATTGCGGCAACCAATTGATGCTAATGGAAAACTGCCAGTTTTTTTCTGCCAGTTCTCTTGCTGCCCACGCGCTAAGTTTTAACACACATGGGCCGCTAAGCCCCCAATGGGTAATAAGAACCGGGCCGCGTTGCTGGAGTTTGGTGCCGGTAATTTTGATAGACGCATCTTGTGCCACCACGCCCATTAATGAAGTGATGGGATGTGCCGGCATATTAAAGGTGAATAATGAAGGAACGGGAGATGAAATTGTATGGCCCAGCTTTTTAAGCCAGTTATACATTTCTGCCTTGGGTAGTCCGCCGGTAGCGACGCATAAATGATCTGCTACAAAAATTTGCCCGCCAGCCGTTACACAAAACTGATCATTAGCTACTTCAACCCGTTCAACGTTACAATGCATCTGAATCGAAACATGGTGAACTGCAGCCTCTTGAAGCAGACAATCAATAATGGTTTGCGATGAATTGGTTACCGGAAACATGCGGCCATCAGGTTCGGTTTTCAACTCCACACCTCTTTCCTTAAACCAGGCAATCACATCTGTAGTAAAAAAACGGTGAAAGACTTTTTTTACAAAATTGCCACCGCGTGGGTAACGGCCTGCCATTTCGGCAATTTCAAAGCAGGCATGGGTTACATTGCACCGTCCGCCGCCGCTTACTTTCACTTTACTGAGTAATTTAGCTGACTTTTCAAGTATGGTTACCTGCAGGCCCGGGTTGAGCCTTGCCGCGTTGACGGCGCAAAAAAAACCGGCAGCTCCGCCACCAATAACAATCAATTTTTTATTTGTCGCCATAATGAACGGCAGAAATAATGTATTACTGAGCTGATTCTAATTGAATAAGCCAACGCTTTTATCTTTTGTATCCTTCTTTCTTCAAATGATAAAATAAATTGAACCTTCTGAACTGTTTAATCGCACACAAAAAGCTCCGGGTTAGTCCTTTCTGCCTCTTCAATGGGGCTGTAATTGGATAGCACATCGGCGCTGCCTTTTCTTACGCATACATCATGTTCAAAATGCACAGAAACTTTGCCGTCTTTGGTTCTAACTGTCCACCCATCACTTTCGGTATAAACTTCCTTTTTTCCCAGGTTGATCATTGGCTCTATGGCAAGCACCATACCGGTCTTTAATTTAGGACCGCTGCCACGCCTGCCATAATTAGGCACCTGCGGGTCTTCGTGCAGGCTTTGGCCAAGGCCGTGGCCCACCAATTCGCGTACTACGCCATAGCCATTTTTTTTCTCGGTATGCTCCTGAATGGCAAATGCTATGTCACCAATGCGGTTACCATCTACTGCTTTTTCAATGCCTTTGTATAGAGACTCTTTGGTAATTTTTATCAGCTGCTGCACTTCTTTCGCCGGTTCGCCGATGGCGAAACTATAAGCATGGTCTCCGTGCCAGCCGTTGAGGATAACACCCACGTCTATAGAAACAATATCACCCTCACGCAATTCTTTGGTATTTGGGAAACCATGCACTACCACATCGTTTACCGATATGCAGGAATTGTAAGGATACCCGTTGTAGTTAAGAAAAGAAGGTA
>JAFAFV010000080.1 GCA_023423285.1 Bacteroidota bacterium | reverse complement strand
GCTTTACCATTGCCAGCAGGCCATTGGCGCGGGTTTGTGCCAGGTGCGCCGTCATGCCTATTTTGTTGATAAAATTCAGGTCGGCATTGATGATTTCATCAGGAGTATGACCGCTCAATACACGAATCAACATACTGATTAGGCCTTTCACTATCACCGCATCGCTGTCTGCATAATAAAAAACTTTCCCGTCTTTATGTTCAGCGTGCAGCCAAACCGTGGACTGGCAACCTTTTACTTTGTTTTCGTCGGTTTTATATTGATCATCAAGCGGAGGCAATTTTTTTCCGAGGTCGATGATGTATTCGTATTTGCCGTCCCAATCATCAAATAGTGAAAAATCTTCTACTATTTCTTCCTCTGTTTGCTTTATAGTTTCTTTCTGATT
This sequence comes from Bacteroidota bacterium, assembly GCA_023423285.1. Taxonomy (GTDB): domain Bacteria; phylum Bacteroidota; class Bacteroidia; order Chitinophagales; family Chitinophagaceae; genus Niabella. The sequence continues at coordinate 6,418 of JAFAFV010000080.1, read as the reverse complement.
CATTTTCGATTCCATTTATTGACTAATTCACAAGCCAATTGTAATGACACGTCATTCTGGTCTCTACGAATTGTGTAATAAATATTTAATACTACTTGACTAATAACATTTCTTCCTCCAATAAAGCCAGCCATCCAATCACATGCAGATTCTTTAAATAGATGATTAAGTTGCGTTTTAAAAGCTTCATTTTTTGTTTTAGTAATAGTGAGATTATTCATCTCACGATCTTTTGGGATAATAAAAGAAATCTGAACAGTATCTCGGAAATATTTCGTTGTCTTATCCAATGCAAGAGTGGTAAAGTCGATGTTTTTGGTAAGAAAATTTAGCAAAGCTATATTTCCATATTTATACCGAGGGGCAATTTCGGATTTAGAAAACACTGTTCTCTCAGTGTATTCAAAGTCTTTGTAACATTTATACTGAGATGATTGTACAGTTTGACCTGCAGAAATCTGCAGATTGAAAATTAGAAGTAATATTGAAATAAAAGTTTTCAAAATCACAATTTACTTTAAGAGTTTAACTGCTTTTTGTAATCCTTCTACCAATTTATCAACCTCTTCGATTGTATTATAAACCGCGAGCGATGCCCGCATCGTCCCGGGAATTTTATAAAAGTCCATCAATGGTTGTGCGCAGTGATGTCCTGTGCGAATGGCAATGCCTTTATTATCCAGCAGTATGCCCACATCCTGCGGGTGCACACCGTCTATAATAAAAGATATGACGCTGATTTTATTTTTTGCTGTGCCAATGATCTTTAGCCCTTCTACTTGCAGCAGCTTTTCTGTGGCATCATGCAGCAGTTCATCTTCATGCCTGCGAATGTTTTCTTTGCCAATAGATTGAACGAATTCCAAAGCCGGTTTAAAGGCAATCACATCAGCAATGTTTGGCGTGCCTGCTTCAAATTTATAAGGCAGATCGGCGTAAGTCGTTTTGGGAAATGTACAATCCCTGATCATTTCACCACCGCCCTGAAAAGGGGGCATCGCCTCTAAGATTTCTTTTTTGCCGTATAATAAACCAACGCCTGTGGGGCCGAAAAGTTTGTGCGAAGAGCATGCAAAGAAATCGCAATCCAGACTTTGCACATCAATATCAAGGTGCATGCTCGATTGAGCGCCATCTATCAATACCACAGCGCCAGCTGCATGTGCTTTTGAAATGATCTCCTCTACAGGGTTGATGGTGCCCATGGCATTTGAAACGTGCACTACTGAAACCAGTTTTGTTTTTGGTGACAACAGTTTTTCAAATTCTTCCATAATCAACTCACCCTTATCATTAATTGGAATGATTTTGAGCGCCGCATTTTTTTCTTCACACAGCAATTGCCAGGGCACAATGTTGCTGTGGTGTTCCATGCCTGATATAATGACCTCATCGCCCTGCCTGATGTTTTGTCTGCCCCAGGTGTAAGCTACCAGGTTTATGCTTTCTGTTGTACCTCTTGTAAAAACAATATCTTCCCGGTTTGGCGCGTTGATGAACATTTGTGCTGCATCGCGCGTGGCTTCAAAATCAGCGGTTGCCTCTTCAGCAAGAGAGTGGATGCCGCGGTGCACATTGGCATTGGTATTTGTGTAATAGTGTACCAATGCATCAATTACCTGTTGTGGTTTTTGCGTGGTGGCAGCATTATCAAAATATACCAAAGGATGTCCTTTCACATGGCGGTTGAGGATGGGGAAGTAAGATCGTATATCTGGTATACTGGTCATAATAATGCATTTTTTTAACCGAGACCTGGAGGCCGTGTAGTCGTATAAAAATTACAAACTCAATTGCTTTTTAACCAATTCATCTACATATTGCCTGATCTCTGGAGATTGGATTTTTTCAAGCACATCCAGCGCGAAGCCTTGTAATAGGAGGGCTTTGGCAGTATTATCGGAAATACCGCGGGATTTCATGTAGAACAGAGCATCCTCGTCTAATTGTCCAACAGTACATCCGTGAGAGCATTTTACATCATCTGCAAAAATCTCTAACTGCGGCTTGGCATTTACAGATGCGTTTTCTGATAACAAAATATTTTTATTGCTTTGGTAAGCATTAGTTTTTTGGGCAATTTGCCTCACAAATATTTTACCATTAAAAACGCCGGTAGAGTTGCCATCCATAATGCCCTTATATAATTCATTGCTCAGGCAGTTAGGCTCACGGTTGTCAACCACGGTATGATTGTCAACATGTGTATGGCCATTTTGCAGATACAAGCCATACATGTTTGCAAGGCTGTTAGGAGCGCTCATTACCATGTTCAAATTATTACGAACCAGGCCGCCGCTTAAAGATATAGTAACCACGGTAGCTGTGCTGGTGCCCACCTGGTGCACATGCGTAGTGCTTACCACGGTAGAGTTAGGTGCGTCATTTTGAATTTTATAAAACTCCAGCACTGCATCCTGTTCAACAGCCATTTCAATTACCTGGTTGGTAAAGCTTTCATCAGAACCAATGGTGGCAAAGGTTTCCACCAATTGCACATGAGCATTTGGTGCTACGTGTACAAGTACTCGTGGCTGGGCAAAAATATTTCCGTTGCGCGCGTCAGTAATGTTGTATAAATAAATAGGATGCGTGGCAGTTTGGCCCTGGAGTACGTGCACAAAAACACCCTCCTGTATAAAGGCAGTGTTTAGCGCGTTGATGCCATCTTTGTGATAATCGGCGCTATGGCCTAGATGCTTTTCTACAACGGGAGCGAACTGGTTATTGGCAGCTTCCTTTAAAGGCATTATTTCCAGCTCGTCAGAACGCAGCGTGGATAACTCAGGATGATAATGCCCGTTTACAAATACAATTACATTGGCATCAGCATGGCCGGGAAGGTGTAGCGCGGCAAGGTCGTTGTGCTTAAAGTTCTGCGCCTTTAAGTCAGTAGTAAAATGATAATCTTTGTTAAAAAAATCATTGATGCGCGTATATTTCCATTCCTCGTGCTTTACAGTGGGAATGCCTGCCTGGCTAAACTCTTTGAAAGCCTCATCCCGCATGGCTTTAATGCGCGTATCCACTGCATCAGCCTGCAATTGCTCAAACCTTTCTTTAAAATATGTTATTGTGTCCATGAATTCAATTTGATAATGTAGTAATTATGACCATTTGAAAATTGCGGGCAGCATGTGTTACCCAATTATCAATAATCAAATCATCTGGCTTTAAACGGCTGCTTCACTTTTAATAAAATCGTAACCTTTTTCTTCCAGCTCCAGCGCCAGTTCTTTAGGGCCTGACTTTACAATGCGGCCTTCGTGCAATACGTGCACAAAATCTGGTACAATATAATCCAGTAACCTTTGGTAGTGGGTGATCACAAGTATTGCGTTGTCTTTGCTGCGCAACTGGTTTACGCCGTTGGCTACAATACGGATGGCGTCAATATCAAGGCCGGAATCGGTTTCGTCGAGTATGGCCAGTTTGGGTTCCAGCATTGCAAGCTGAAAGATTTCATTGCGTTTTTTTTCACCGCCGGAAAAGCCTTCGTTTAAAGAACGGCTAAGCATGGACTGGTCAATTTCAACCAGTTTCATTTTTTCTTTCATCAGCTTTAAAAAAGAAACAGCATCCAGTTCTTCCTGCCCGCGGTATTTACGCACCTCGTTGACAGCGGTTTTCATAAAGTTGGTGGTGCTCAGTCCCGGAATTTCAACCGGGTATTGAAAGCTCAGGAAAACGCCTTCGCCGGCCCTTTCTTCAGGCGCCAGTTCCAACAGGTCTTTACCGTTAAACTCAACGGTGCCCGCAGTTACTTCATACTGTTCTTTACCTGCCAATACGGAGGCAAGTGTGCTTTTTCCAGAGCCGTTAGGGCCCATGATGGCATGAACTTCGCCGGCATTGATTTGTAAGTTGATGCCGTTGAGAATGTCTTTTCCTTCGATACCTGCATACAGGTTTTTGATTGTGAGCATTGTATTTATTTACTATTTTCTAATTTGAATATTTACGATTTGAAGTATTGTTCATGATATGGAACACTTATTTTCTTAAACTGAATTGTGCAACGCAACTAAGATGATAGTAGCACTATTGATGATTATTAGAAACTGCCATCAGCTAATTGCAATTTGTAATTCATTAGCCAACGCTGCCTTCCAGGCTGATTTCTAAAAGTTTTTTAGCTTCTACTGCAAACTCCATGGGAAGGTGGTCCATCACTTCTTTTGCAAAACCATTGATGATGAGCGCCACGGCTTTTTCTGTGTCAATACCCCGCTGATTGCAATAGAATATTTGGTCTTCGCCAATTTTTGAAGTCGTTGCTTCATGCTCTACAACGGCTACATTATTCTTTACTTCGATGTATGGGAACGTATGCGCACCGCACTGATCGCCCAGCAGCAACGAATCGCACTGGCTGAAGTTGCGGGCATTTTTGGCATTTTTGCCAACGTGAACCAGACCGCGGTAGCTGTTTTGACTTCTGCCTGCAGAAATTCCTTTGCTCACTACGCGGCTGCGGGTATTTTTACCAAGGTGTATCATTTTAGTGCCGGTATCGGCTTGCTGAAAATTATTGGTAACCGCTACTGAGTAAAACTCACCTGTACTATTATCGCCACGTAAGATTACGCTTGGGTATTTCCAGGTAATGGAAGAACCAGTTTCAACCTGCGTCCACGAAATTTTAGAATTATAGCCTTTGCAAATACCTCTTTTGGTTACAAAATTATAAATGCCTCCTTTGCCTTCTTTATCTCCGGGATACCAGTTTTGTACGGTGCTATATTTTACTTCGGCATTGTCCATAGCCACAATTTCCACAACAGCCGCGTGCAATTGGTTTTCATCACGGCGGGGTGCTGTACAGCCTTCCAGGTAGCTAACATAACTACCTTCTTCGGCCACAATTAAAGTACGTTCAAACTGGCCGGTATTTTCAGCGTTGATGCGGAAATAGGTGCTCAACTCCATGGGGCAGCGTACACCTTTTGGAATATAGCAAAATGAGCCATCACTAAAAACGGCTGAATTTAGTGCAGCGTAAAAGTTATCTGTAACAGGAACTACGCTGCTAAGATGCTGGCGTACCAGTTCGGGATGCTCCTGAATGGCCTCGCTTATAGAGCAAAAAATAATGCCCAGCTCTGACAGTTGCTCTTTAAAGGATGTACCGATAGAAACGCTATCCATCACCACATCTACCGCTACACCTGTAAGCCTTTTTTGCTCGGCAAGCGAAATGCCCAGCTTTTCAAAAGTTTTGAGCAACTCTGGATCCACTTCGTCGAGACTAGTAGGGTTTACTTTTTGAACAGGTGCCGAATAATAGATAATATCCTGGAAATTAATTTCCGGATACGTAAGGTTGGCCCATTTTGGGGGAGACATTTTTTGCCATTGCGCAAATGCCTTGAGGCGCCATTCCAGCATCCATTCCGGTTCATTTTTTTTAGCAGAAATGAAGCGGATCGTATCTTCATTCAAGCCTTTTGGGGCTGATTCTGTTTCTATTTCTGTAACAAAACCGTATTTATACTCGCTGTTTACGTGGTTTTCAATTGGGTCGAAGTCTATATCTTCGCCTGTTTTGTTGATCAATTGTTCTGTTTCTACACTCATACCGCAAAGATAAGGCATTTATACAAAAAAGTATAAATGGGGATGGTCATGATTTTTAAATGTGCTAATATCCCAATTAGTTGTCATGTTTAGAGGATTGAAATAATAAATCGCTAAACTATCTGACATGCGTGTTTAAAAATGATATTACGGCATCATACGTTTTTGCCATGGTGGCTACAGAAAAACCATGGCCTTCATTAGGGTAAATATTCAATTGTTCCGGCACATTGTTTTGCCTGAGTTTCGCGTGCATCGCTTCCTGCTGAGATTTGGGTACCGTTAGGTCGTTGGCACCCTGAAAGGTAATAGTTGGCGGAGATTGCGGATTAATGTGGGTTATCGGGCTGCTGGCCGTTTCAGTACCGTTGAACATAGTGGGCATGGCGGCTTTCAGGGTTGGGTCCGTTTCTTCGGCAATCAATTTAGCCAGGTCTGACGGGCCAAAATAATTAACCACGGCTTTCATTTTTATAGGTGTATTGTATTTATAAGCCTGTAGTAAGGCTAAGTGTGCGCCAGCACTGGCACCTGCAATCACCCATTTGTCAGAAATGGTGTAATAGTTACGATTGTTATATACAAATTCAATTGCTTTTTTAATGTCTTCTTCCTGGGCCGGAAACTTGTTGGTATTGATGAGTGGAACAAACAAGCGGTAATTAAGATTGAAAATGGCCCAGTCGGGCATTCTTTTTCTAATAGAGTCAACAACCGGTGAAAAATCCTGGGCAGATTTATCTCCAATCATCCAGGCGCCGCCGTGTATTAAAAAAAGAACTTTTGTAGTAGTGGTTGTTCTGTTTGCCGGCAGGTACACATCCATTTTTTGTAACTGTGC
>JAFAFV010000035.1 GCA_023423285.1 Bacteroidota bacterium | reverse complement strand
ACGGCAAGAAGATCAATTATGCCACAGGGCCGGTTATATGGGGCGAACCCGGAACGAACGGCCAGCATGCTTTCTATCAGCTCATTCACCAGGGCACACCTTTAATTCCCTGCGATTTTATTGCACCGGCACAAAGCCATAATGCCATTGGTGACCATCATGCAAAACTGCTGAGTAACTTTTTTGCACAAACGGAAGCACTAATGAACGGCAAAACCCTGGCAGAAGTGAAAGCAGAACTGAAAGCCACAGGACTTGATAAAGAAGCGATCAAAAAACTGTCTTCCTTTAAGGTATTTGATGGCAACAAACCCACCAATTCCTTTCTTGTAAAAAAGATCACACCTTTTACGCTGGGGCAACTGATAGCCTTATACGAACATAAAATATTTGTGCAGGGCGTTATCTGGAATATCTTCAGTTTTGACCAATGGGGCGTGGAACTGGGTAAGCAACTGGCCAATAAAATTTTACCGGAGTTAACGGAAGAAGGAACAGTAACAGAGCACGACAGCAGTACCAATGCATTGATCAATAAATACAAAGAATTGCGTTAGCATATGCCACAGTGTAGTTGCTGTATTTATTGTTGATCCATTTCTTCAGTTATTGTACTGATCAACTGAGAAACATTAGACCCCTGGACACCACCTGTTATAACAGAGTTTGACTGGCCATCCCATTCAAATTCTTTCAACTCGTGCCACTGTTCATAAAAAATATGAAATTTTCCTGTGGGCTGTATGCTTTCCGCTGTTCTTTTATACAACCGGTTGATGACGAGATAACCGTATGAATCTTTGTAGATATGTATATGGTAGTTGCTTGAATTGTTGTGTTGTGCTGCATCAGAAGTTTCAGTTGTCAAATGTTCGTTTAGCTTTAACAGCGTCAATTGGTCAAGCCCGGGAACAATAAAGCGGGGTTTGTACTGCACCTCTTTTTCATCAAAGTGTAAAGTAAACAGCAGGCTGCCGCGCAGTGGGTGCAACAGGTACACATACACCAGGCTATCATCATTTACAATATTACACGATGCATAATAAAATACATCATCCCTTTCTAAAGGAACAAAAAGGTGCCGGCCGGTCATAAATATCTTTCTTTTAAAATTTGCTTCAATTCCTGCACACCCAGCGTGGCAGGTTTTTCAATAGTTATTAAATTTTGCATGGGCCTGATGGCTGGTATGCGCCTGTCAATTACAATCTTTGGGCTTTGAGCCGGCACTACATCAATCAATCCCGCAGCAGGATAAACAGCCATTGAAGTGCCCACCACCACAAAAATATCTGCTTTTGCTGCAATGTCAATAGCTTCTGTAATTTTTGGAACCGCTTCGCCAAACCAAACAATATCAGGACGTAACTGGCCACCATCCGGCGCAAAGTCTCCTATATTAATATTTTCTCTTATCTCATAAGAAGGCCGGAGCGATCTCTCGCTGCGCATTTTAAAAATTTCTCCATGCAGGTGAATGACTTTTGTAGAGCCACCCCGCTCGTGAAGATCATCAATGTTTTGAGTGATGATGGTTACATCAAAATCATCTTCAAGCGCAGCAAGGCCGGTGTGGGCGGCATTGGGTATTACTGCTGCCGCATTTTTTCTGCGTTGATTGTAAAAGTCAAGTACAAGTGCAGGATTTTCCCTCCAGCCTTCGGGCGAAGCTACTTCCATTACATCATACCCTTCCCATAGCCCGTCGCTGTCGCGAAAAGTTTTAATGCCACTTTCTGCACTCACGCCCGCGCCGGTAAGTACAACAAGTTTTTTCTTCATACCTACAAACTTAGTCAAACATTTTAGCAAGCAGCGCTATCAGCAACCTTTTTACTCTCCTGCCATTTTCATCACCATTTCCCATTCTTCGGGCTTTACGGTTTGAACGGAAAGACGGCCCAGCCGCACCAGATCCATATTGGCCAGTTTGGGTTCGGCTTTTATCTGCGCCAGTGTGACGGGCTTTTTTAATTTTTTCTTAGGCGCAAAATTTACGGCTACCCAGCGTTCATCATCGGTAGTAGGATCCTGATAAGCTACCTTGGTAACTTTTGCGATGCCTACTATTTCCACACCTTCATTACTGTGGTAGAAAAAGACTTCATCACCTTTTTTCATTGCTTTTAAATTGTTACGGGCTGCGTAATTGCGTACACCATCCCAAAAGGTTTCTTTATCTTTTACAAATTGCTCCCAACTGTATGTAAAGGGTTCGGATTTAATAAGCCAGTAAGCCATGATTTTTATATTGATTGATGATTAACATTATAGTCGTTGAAAAAAAATATACTCTACATTTATAAAAATAATAAACAATCTCTAAAACGATGCAACAGGTAAGCATTTGGGAACAGGAAACTTTTTATGCCGCACAGGATATAATTATAACCGGAGCCGGTTTTACAGGGCTGTGGGTGGCATTACATCTGAAGGAAAAATATCCTGGTAAAAAAATAACCATTCTGGAAAGAGGCGCTGTGCCTGTAGGCGCATCCACTCGCAATGCAGGGTTTGCTTGCTTTGGCAGCCTTACAGAAATTATTGCTGACATACAATTAATGGGCTTACAAAAAACTTTACAGCTCATCAATTTGCGCTATCTGGGGCTGAAAATGATCCGTCAATATTTTGCAGATAACCTGATTGATTATAAAAACTGTGGCGGCTATGAACTGCTGAATGATGATAACTGCCTGGAACAAATGGGAAACATCAACCAACTGCTTTACCCCATCACCAACCTTACAGAAACTTTTGTACAGGATGACAAAACTATCAGCGAATTTGGATTCTCAAATATAAAACACATGTTATTGAATCCGCTGGAAGGCTCGTTACACCCCGGGAAACTGTTACAGGCATTAACGCAACTTGTAGTAGCGAAAGGCGTACAAATTTTATATGGAACGGAATTACAGGAATTTGAGGAAACTCAGGCAGGCGTTACCATTTATACAGATCGGAGAATAAATTTAACCGCAGGTAAACTCATTTTTTGTACCAATGCTTTTACAAAAAATATTTTACCTAACATTGATATTACTCCTGCGCGCGGCCAGGTATTGCTTACAGAACCGATTCCTGACCTGAAGTTTAAAGGCGTGTTTCACTATGATGAAGGTTATTATTATTTCCGCAACCTTGGCAACCATATTTTATTGGGCGGTGCGCGTAACACTTCATTTGAAACAGAGTATACGTTTGATAACATTAGTACTATACCCATTCAGCAGCAGTTAGAGCGCTTTTTAATAACGGTAATTACACCTGGTCAAAAGCCTAAGATTACACACCGATGGGCGGGCATTATGGGTATAAGCGGAGACAAATCTCCCATTGTAATGCAATTGTCAGAACGAACTTATTGTGCAGTACGCCTTAGTGGAATGGGAGTAGCACTTGCTCCAATGATCGGGAAAATGATGGCTAGTGAAGATTTTTATAAATGATATGCAAACAAAAAGTGCTCACATTATGTGAGCACTTTTTTGTATTGATATAAAGTGTAATCTGATCAAACTTTCGGGGATGCTGATTAATATCCCATATCGCCCATACCACCAGGAGGCATTGCAGGAGCAGCCTGTTTAGGCTCTGGTTTGTCAGCAATCACACACTCGGTAGTAAGTAACATACCGGCGATAGAAGCTGCATTTTCAAGAGCTACACGGCTTACTTTGGTTGGGTCAATTACGCCAGCCTTAAACAGGTTTTCGTAATTTTCTGTGCGGGCGTTAAATCCGTAATCACCTTGTCCTTCCCTGATTTTTTGAACAACGATAGAACCTTCAATTCCGGCGTTTTCAACCAGTGTGCGTACGGGAGATTCCAACGCGCGTTTTACAATTGCCATACCTGTTTGTTCATCTTCAAGCTGGCCTTTTACTTTCACGTCTAACGAATCAATAGCGCGTACATAGGCTACACCACCACCAGGTACAATCCCTTCTTCAACCGCTGCACGTGTTGCATGCAATGCATCATCCACGCGGTCTTTCTTTTCTTTCATTTCTACCTCGGTAGCAGCACCTACGTATAGTACAGCCACACCACCGCTCAGCTTAGCCAGGCGTTCCTGTAATTTTTCACGGTCGTAGTCAGAAGTAGTGGTTTCAATTTGTGCTTTGATTTGATTTACGCGGCCGGTAATATCAGCTTTCTTGCCTTTACCACCAACGATGATGGTATTGTCTTTATCAATGGCTATAGATGCAGCCTGGCCTAAAGAGGATATCTCAGCACCTTCCAGCTTGTGGCCCATATCTTCACTGATTACAGTACCGCCGGTTAAGATAGCAATATCCTGTAACATTTCTTTTCTTCTGTCGCCAAAACCAGGAGCTTTTACTGCAGCTACTTTTAAAGTGCCGCGCAGCTTGTTCACCACTAATGTTGCCAGTGCTTCACCTTCCAGGTCTTCTGCAATAATTACCAGAGGACGGCCGCTTTGCGCTACTTTTTCCAAGATAGAAAGAATGTCTTTCATGGTGCTGATCTTCTTATCGTAGATCAGAATGTAAGGGTTTTGTAACTCGGCTTCCATTTTTTCGCTATTAGTAACGAAGTATGGAGAAATATAGCCGCGGTCAAATTGCATACCTTCAACCACATCTACATAAGTATCGGTACCTTTTGCTTCTTCTACCGTAATCACGCCTTCTTTTCCTACTTTACCAAAAGCCTGAGCAATCAGTTCGCCAATAAGTTCGTCATTATTAGCAGAGATAGTAGCTACCTGTTTGATTTTTTTGCTGTCGCTGCCTACAGTCTGGCTTTGGTTTTTCAGGTTTTCAACGATTAATGAAACGGCTTTATCAATACCGCGTTTCAGATCCATAGGGTTAGAGCCTGCCGCTACCATTTTTAAACCTTCGCTAATAATAGCCTGTGCTAAAACTGTGGCTGTGGTGGTGCCATCTCCAGCAATATCGCCGGTTTTACTTGCCACTTCTTTTACCATTTGTGCGCCCAGATTTTCAATAGGGTCTTCCAGTTCAATTTCTTTTGCAACCGTAACGCCGTCTTTCGTAATACCGGGTGCGCCAAATTTTTTCTCAAGTACCACGTTTCGGCCTTTTGGCCCTAATGTAACTTTTACGGCGTTGGACAAAATGTCCACACCTTTTTTCATTCTATTTCTTGCTTCAATATCGAAGAAAATTTGTTTAGCCATTTTATTAATTTGAAATTTTTATAATTAGTTTATTTGACAATCTTTATTTAACTGGCATATTGTCTTATTGCCAATCTGGCTGATTAAACAATTGCCAGGATATCGCTCTCCCTCATAATAAGGAGGTCTTCTCCATTAATTTGAATTTCTGTGCCCGCGTATTTTCCGTATAAAACATTGTCGCCTGGTTTCACAGTTACCGGTTCGTCTTTTTTTCCGGGGCCTGCAGCAACTACGGTACCCCGCTGTGGTTTTTCTTTAGCAGTGTCAGGGATAATAATGCCGCCGGCAGTTTTTTCTTCCGCTGCAGCTGGTTTTACGATTACTCTGTCATGCAAAGGAGTAACAGTTTGTTTTTTAGCCATAATTGTATCGTTTTTTAAAATTTTTAAAAAGATTCCCCGATTGGATTGTTAAAATTCGGAGAGGCGCAAAAGTAACCTTAAATAATGTGCCATCAGGTTCTAATATGAAATATTTTCAGGTTTTATGTTATAACCTACATTTTTAAATTGAAAAGCGATTGAGTGAATGCCAAAATTTCATCTTTTTATTTAAAAACCTCATTCAAATAAACCCTTATCTTCGCCGCGCAAAATAGTTCTTGAGTAAATGATAAGCAGACGAAATATCAGGGTAAAAGTGATGCAAACGCTTTATGCGGCACATTCTTCGCACCAAACCGACAAGCCATTCAACCCTGAAAAAATATTAAAGCAACACTTCGCACAATCCCGCTCCTTACTGGTTTTTATCATACAGTTTTTAACTGATGTGGCGCGATATGCTGAGAAAGACGCGTATAAAAGAAGCCACAAATTTATACCTTCAGAAAAAGACTTAAACGTGAATACAAAACTTGCCGGCAGCAACCTGCTTTGGCAAATGCTTGAAAATACCAGCCTGAAAGATTTGCAAAAAAAGGAAAAGCCGGAGCTGATGATTGATGCAGATCCTGTAAAAAAAATTTACAACAAACTAATTACCACACGTGAGTACATACACTATATTAATATAGGTCAGCAAAGCCGGCAGGAAGACCGTAAAATATTTGAATACATTTTAAACGACCTGATGCTGGGCAACGAAGAGTTTGTAAGCCACGTGGAAGAACTCTTTAGCAACTGGGATGATGACGGCGATATGCTTGCACAAATATTGGCTACATTTTTAAGCAAGCCCACACTTAATCTTCAGGAAATTATTTCAAAAGATAAAGAACAGTTTGCTGTAAGCCTGCTTCAAACTGTTTTGGATAAGGAAGATTTTTTGCTGGAAATCATCAAGCCTAAATTAAAAAACTGGGACCCCGAAAGAATAGCTTTGCTGGATATGGTTTTGATGAAAATGGGACTGAGCGAGTTTTTATACTTTGAAACGATACCGCCAAAAGTCACCATCAACGAATATATTGACTTGGCAAAAGAATACAGCACAGCACAAAGCGGCCACTTCATCAATGGTATACTTGACAATATTCATAAAGAACTGATTGAACAGGGTAAAATGAAGAAGAAGGACTTTAGAAGAAGTAATTAGCAATTTTAAATTACCTTTGAAACTACAAAATTTTAAAATAAAGCACATTCAAACCATAAAATTCTTCACATGAAAAAATTGATATTTTCAGTCCTTGCAGGAATGGTAATTGTGGCTTGTAACAGCAATGCCGATAACTCTGCACAAAATCAGGATTCATTGGATCAGGTACAAAAAGCAAACGCATTATCGGATTCAGTGAATTTTACAACTGCAGAATGGACCGATTCCACAGTGAGAGATTTAGGCAAAATAAAAAAGGGTCAGGTTGTTGAAATACCTTACACCATTAAAAACACCGGAGAAAAACCACTTATCATATCTGAAGTGGTACCAGGATGCGGCTGTACTGTGGCAGATAAACCTGAAAAACCCATTATGCCCGGAAAAGAGGAGAAAATTGTTTCAAAATTTAACAGCGCTGAACAGGCCATCGGCGTTCACGTAAAAAATATAACCGTAAAAGCCAATACAACACCTTTTACTGAACATGTACTCACATTTAAAGTTGACGTAGTAGAATAATAAAAATAAAATACGAATGACCAATCTTTACATTTTACAAGCACAATCTCAGGGTCCTTTTGGCTCTATGACAACCATGGTTTTTATGCTGGGTATGATCCTGGTGTTCTGGCTGTTCTTCATCAGGCCGCAGGCTAAAAGAGCAAAAGACCAGAAAAAGTTTATTAATGACCTACAAAAAGGCGATAAAGTAGTAACCATTGCAGGTATTCATGGTAAGATCAACCAGATCAATGAAGATGGAACCATGAGCATTGAAATTAGCCCGGGCAATTATATTAAAATTGAAAAAAGCGCCGTGAGCATGGACTGGACAGCCCAGCAAAACAAAGCTGCAGCGGCCGCTACAAAATAAAAAACCAAAAAATCAATTGGCCTCCAATTGATTTTTTTTATTCATCTGCGTTTAACAAATGTTTGTAACTCATAGTATATGTTGCCATGTTAAAAGTTGGAATTACAGGCGGGATGGGGAGTGGGAAATCCACTATTGCCAGAATTTTTTCAACCTTTGGCATTCCTGTTTATGATGCCGACCGTGCTGCTAAAAGGCTTGTGCTTACTAATAATAATATCCGCCACAGCATTATTAAACATTTTGGAAAAGCTTCTTACATAAATGGTCAGTATAACATGCAGCATATAGCAGCAATAGTATTTAATAATGAAGAAAAGCTTAAGCTGCTAAATGCCATCATCCATCCTGCCACTATCAGCGATGCCAACAATTGGTTTTTACAGCAAACCGCGCCTTATGCCTTAAAGGAAGCAGCGCTAATTTTTGAAAGCGGCAGTGAAAAATACCTTGACATGGTTATCGGCGTTTTTGCACCGGAAGAAATAAGGATACAACGCATTATTGAACGTGAGAATACAACTGCCAAACATGTGATTGCCCGTATGAAAAAACAAATGGCCGAAGATGAGAAAATGAGCCGCTGTAATTATGTCATCAACAATAGCGGAAAAGAATCAGTCATTTCCCAGGTAGTGCAACTGCACGTAACACTTACGGGCATTGCGATTCAGCCAACAAAAAAGGCTGATTCTGTTTAAACCGAATCAGCCTTGAATTATTTATTGTTTATTTAGATTTTTCAGCCGCTTCGTTTCTAAACACCACCGTGTTATCAAACACATCTACCAGTACCGGCTCACTCTTGTCAATATCCCCCGCAAGTATGCGTTTGCTTAACTGGTTCACAATTTCTTTTTGGATCAGGCGCTTCAAAGGCCTTGCCCCAAACTGTGGATCAAAACCCTGCTCGGCCAAAAAGTCGAGCGCGTAATCGCTGAACTTTAACTGGATGCCGCTTTGGGCAACAAGACTTTGCAATTGTCGCAATTGTATCTTAATAATGTCAACAATATCTTTTTTAAGCAGCGGATGAAACATAATGATTTCATCTACTCTGTTTAAAAATTCAGGACGAACCGTTTCGCGTAGCAAAGCCATCACAGATACTTTTGCTTTTGCCGTTACTTCATCTACATTTTTTTCAGTCACATCTTCAAAAGCATCCTGTATCAAATGGCTGCCAATATTGCTGGTCATGATAATGATGGTGTTTTTAAAATTCACCACTCGGCCTTTGTTATCAGTAAGGCGTCCGTCATCCAGCACCTGAAGCAGAACGTTCCACACATCAGGGTGTGCTTTTTCAATTTCGTCTAATAGCACCACGCTGTAAGGCTTGCGTCGTACGGCCTCTGTCAGTTGCCCGCCTTCATCATAACCCACATATCCGGGAGGCGCGCCAACCAGTCGACTCACCGTATGTTTTTCCTGGTATTCACTCATATCAATACGCGTCATCATGCTTTCATCATCAAAAAGATATTCTGCCAGCGCTTTGGCCAATTCAGTTTTACCAACCCCGGTTGTTCCGAGGAATATAAAAGAACCGATAGGCTTTTTAGGATCATTCAATCCGGCGCGACTGCGGCGTACGGCATCTGCAACGGCTATAATAGCTTCATCCTGGCCTACGACGCGTTGGTGCAGGTGTTCTTCCAGATGCAATAATTTTTCCCGGTCACTTTGCATCATTTTGCTTACCGGGATGCCGGTAGCTTTGGCCACGCTTTCTGCAATATCTTCCGCATCAACCTCTTCTTTCAACAGTCTTTTTTCATTACTGTTGGCGAGTTGTCTGGTAAGATCGGCAATCGTAGCCTCTTCGTTTTTTATTTTACCATACCGTATCTCGGCTACTTTACCATAATCGCCGTTACGTTCGGCCTGCTCGGCTTCCACTTTATAATTTTCAATGTTAGCCTTGGCGCTTTGTATCTTTTCGACCAGTTCTTTTTCCTCGGTCCATTTTGCTTTTAAGGTATCGCGTTCTACAGAAAGGTTCGCTATTTCGGTATTAAGTTGTTTCAGCTTTTCCTCATCATTTTCACGTTTGATGGCTTCACGTTCAATTTCCAGTTGGCGTATCTGGCGGTTGAGCTTGTCCAGTTCTTCAGGTTCAGAGTTCATTTCAAGACGAAGCTTGGCAGCGCTCTCATCAATCAGGTCAATGGCCTTATCCGGCAAAAACCTGTCAGTAATATATCGGCTTGATAGTTCCACTGCCGCAATAATCGCATCATCTTTAATACGCACATGGTGGTGCGTTTCATACCTGTCCTTCAGGCCCCTCAAAATGGAAATGGCATCTTCCACCGAAGGCTCATCAATCATTACTTTTTGAAAGCGGCGTTCCAGCGCCTTATCTTTTTCAAAGAATTTCTGATATTCATTCAACGTTGTGGCGCCAACAGCACGCAGTTCGCCACGAGCCAGGGCAGGTTTTAAAATATTCGCAGCGTCCATCGCGCCCTCGCCACCTCCGGCGCCCACCAGTGTATGTATTTCATCAATAAATAAAATAATCTCGCCATCGCTGCCGCTTACTTCTTTAATCACACCTTTCAGCCTTTCCTCAAATTCTCCTTTATACTTGGCACCGGCAATTAAAAGACCCATATCCAACGCGTAGATCACTTTTGACTTTAAGTTTTCGGGCACATCGCCGTTTACAATACGGTGTGCAATACCTTCGGCAATGGCAGTTTTACCCACACCTGGTTCACCCACTAAAATGGGGTTATTCTTTGTGCGGCGACTTAAAATATGTAATGTGCGGCGAATTTCTTCATCGCGACCAATCACCGGATCGAGCTTACCCTGCCGGGCCAGTTCATTCAGATTTTTTGCATATTTGTTTAAAGCATTGTATTCCTGCGACTGCGTTTGCGAAGAAACCGTAGAGCCTTTGCGCAAATCTTTAATAGCAGTGATGAGCCCTTTGGAGGTAAGGCCGGCATCTTTCAATAGTTTTCCTGCAGCGTCGTTGCCCTCAACAATCGCCAAAAGCAAATGCTCGGGTGTCACAAATTCGTCGTTGAATTGTTTTAAAGAGGCTCCCGCGCGCAACACAACATTATTTGCTTCACGGCTGATCTGCTGTGCCGGTTCTCCGCCACTCATTTTTGGTAAGCGGCCGATCAACTCGTCCAGCTTATTTTCCACCAAATTAATGGTTACATTATTTTTCTTAAGAAGAAAATCTACAGGTG
>JAFAFV010000031.1 GCA_023423285.1 Bacteroidota bacterium | reverse complement strand
TCATGTAGAAGAACTCTTTTGGAAGCTTGTCATACATTTTTTCAAACAGTTCCTCATGGCCGAACAACTCTTGCTTCATGGGCTCACGGTCTACCGTCATGATCTTTTGAAATTCTTCTTCGCTAAAATCTAAACCATCCCAGTTAATATCCTGGTAGCGTGGCATCCAGCCCAGTGGGCTTTCTACAGCGCCAGCGCCGCCGTGCACACGATTTACAACCCACTGTAATACGCGAATGTTTTCACCAAAGCCGGGCCATATGAAGTTTCCTTCTTTATCTTTTCTAAACCAGTTTACGCTGAAGATGCGTGGCGCATTAGGCAGATCCCGGCCAAAGTCTAACCAATGGTTTACGTAATCACCCATGTGGTAGCCCATAAAAGGCAGCATTGCAAACGGATCGCGGCGCACTTTACCAACTTCACCAAATGCAGCAGCAGTCATTTCGCTACCCATTGTGCTGGCCAGGTACACGCCAAAGTTCCAGTTGAACGATTGGTATACCAGAGGCACTCCTGTGCTACGGCGTCCGCCGAAAATAAACGCTTCAATGTGTACACCTTCGGGTTTTTCCCAATCAGGGTCAATAGCCGGGTTTTGATATGCCGGAGCAGTAAACCTTGAGTTAGGATGGGCAGCCGGTTTGCCGCTTTCTTTATCATAAGGTTTTCCGTGCCAGTCAATCAATCCTTCAGGCACTTCTTTGGTCATTCCTTCCCACCATACATCGCCATCAGGGGTGATTGCTACGTTGGTAAAAATGGTATTTTCTCTTATAGAAGCCATCGCATTAGGATTGGTCTTTTCATTAGTACCAGGAGCTACACCAAAGTAGCCGGCTTCGGGGTTGATGGCGTATAAAGCGCCATTATCTCCTTTATGAATCCAGGCAATGTCATCACCCACTGTTGTCACCTTCCAGTCTCCGAATTCTTTAGGCGGGATAAGCATGGCAAAGTTGGTTTTACCGCAAGCGCTTGGGAATGCAGCAGCCACGTAAGTTTTTTCTTTTTAAGGATTTTCAACACCCATCAAAAGCATGTGTTCTGCCAGCCAGCCTTCTTCGCGGCCCATTACAGATGCTATGCGTAGTGCGAAACATTTTTTACCCAGCAGGGCGTTTCCACCATAACCACTACCATAAGAAATAATCAACCTTTCTTCGGGGAAGTGAGAAATGTATTTTACAGTTGGATTACAAGGCCATTTTACGTCTTCCTGTCCTTCTTCAAGCGGAGCGCCAATGGAGTGAAGGCACTTTACGTAGCCTTTTTCATAAATGTAGGGGAGTATGTGAGCGCCCATTCTTGTCATGATACGCATATTTACCACCACATATTCTGAGTCGGTAATTTCTACACCATATCTTGAAAGCGGAGAGCCTACAGGGCCCATACAGAAGGGGATTACATACATAGTGCGGCCTTTCATAGTTCCTTTCATCAGACCGTTTAAAATGGTTTTCATTTCGTCAGGGGCCATCCAGTTGTTGGTAGGGCCGGCATCGGCTTTACGAAGGCTGCAAATGAAGGTTTTATCTTCAACGCGGGCCACGTCACTGGGGTCGCTGAAACACGCGTAGCTATTGGGTCTTTTTTCAGGATTCAGTTTTATAAAAGTTCCTTTATCAACCAATTTTTGGCAAAGCTGGTCATACTCTTCTTCAGAACCATCACACCATTGAACGTCGTTAGGTTCTAAAAATTTTTGTAACTCGCTTACCCAATTCTCCAACTCGGTTTTTACATCCGTTGGATTTGTGTACACTCTTTTTTGTTGCTGTAGCATAAATGAAGGTTTATTAATAATGAATATCTTTTAAAGTGATTTGTGCAAACCTAATAAATTATATACCCCTGTCATTTGTTTGTAGTCATACTATTGTATGATGTTTATCAGTTTTTTACAGGCTCAATCCGGGCGGAACCCATTTATCTCCGGGCTCAAAGTAATTCCATAATAATGCAGATACTTTTCTCGTCAAAGTCCATGCCTCATTGCTTTGTTTCCAGCTTTGATCTTTATTGTTTTTGGTGAAGATGCTTAAAATGTAAGGGTTATGTGGCGCATTCACCAGCATAATCTCATTTCTCGTTTGATTGATACAACCGTTTTTGCTAAACACTTCTATATAGGGCGGTATGACTGATATCCCTTCATTTTCATCCCAGTAGTTGCGGCCCAGGCTGCGCAACATACGGTCGCAATAGTAAGGAGTGTAAACCTGATTGCGATAAATGCTTTCCAAGAGGTTTGCTATTTCGCGCGGCGTGGTTTGACCCCAGCCATATTGCGCCCGGCTGGCTTCGCGGCCCGGTGTGCGGCTGTTTACGCGTGTTTGGCGATAGCCCAGGCTGTCCATAATCTGATTAATGCGCGTGCCGGTTCCTGATAAGGCCTGCAACCAAAGGCTGGCCGTATTGTCGCTGGTAGTAAGCATCAGCATGATCAGTTTTTTAATGCGAATATTGCCACCGTCTTTAAACTCACCCAAAATGTCTTCTCCACGATACAGATAAGAAGTGTCATAAGAAACGACTGAATCATAAGTGTACTGGCCTTTCATGATCTGATGCGTAATGCCCATGAGGATGGAAATTTTTACAATACTTGCTGTTGGAAAAACCGTATCAGCATTAATGGCGACTGTTTTACCGCTTTTCAGATCTTTTACATAAATACCAATTTCTCCGTTAAAATCTCCTATGGCTTCGGTTAATTTTTTTTCAAGCTTGCGATCGGTTTTTTGAGCCAGGGCTGGCATACAGCAAAGCAGCATCAACCCCAAAAATAGTTTTTGCATTACATGATTTTTTAGGAAGTTGAAAGATAAAGTATTCAGAATAGGCTTCAAACGTCTACTATAAAATAAATGAATACCGTCAGATGCCTAAACAGGCAGCAGATTAAAAATTTACAGACAATTGGCAGGCTGAATTTATCGGACGTAATATCGCTGCACGATCAATGTATCTTTTAACAGCGATTGTATGGCCCATTTTTCGGTTCCGCCCACATGGGTGCTCGCATTGCCGTTGATGAAAATAATATTGTTTGTGAAATTCCATGATCCTTCAAACTCATAAAAAAGATTTGGTGTGAAAGGAGGGTGATCCAAACTTTGATAATGCAACCTCTTCATTGTAAAATTTCCATAAAAAATATAACCGCCGGTATTAGCCGGGAATGACTGAACTTTTACGAACTTCAAAAGTCCGGTATTATTGTTAACCCTTACGGAAACCCAGTTACCTGCCAAATGCGAAGCTAAAATTGCATCTTTGTTTTCAGGATTCTTATAAGTTATCGCATCTTTTGAACAGGAAAAAATAAAGATCATAAAAGCCAATACAGAGATAGCAGGCAGTTTCTTCATAAAAATAGTTTTTACTACATTAAAGGTAATCAAAATGAGAATACTTAGGTATTTTCGGGGCTATGGGTTTGTTCAGTAAAATTAGCAACAAGGTACTTATGATCATCAATACGATCGTTGTATTGTTGTTTTTGCTTGCCTGCATCAACCCATTAATCAATCCTCAAAACCGACCATTATTTTCCCTCATTGGCCTGACCTTCCCTTTTTTGCTGTTAGTACTGTTAGCATTTTTAATCTGGTGGATTTTTATCAACCGCAAGTGGGCATTGATCTCTGCGGTTGCCATTTTGCTGGGCGGCGGACAAATCACAAATTTTTTTGCATTTAATTTTAGGGCAGGTTTTGAAGAGCCTAAAAAAGAAACCCATATCCGCATTGCATCGTGGAATGTGGCCCGTTTTATTGAAATGATCAAAAACAACAACAAGGGTAGCCAGACAAGGTATAAAATGCTTCAGCAAATACGGCAAGTAAATGCAGATATACTTTGCCTGCAGGAATTTAGTTCTTCCATCAACCCTGACTGGTATAACAATATAGTGGCAGTCAGCCGCGGGCTGGGTTACCCGCATTATTATTTTTCGCACGACTGGGACGGAGACCGGCTTTTTAACGGCAGTGTAATCTTTAGCCGCTACCCAATTGCCGATACAGGGCTGGTGCGCTACCCGCGGCCTACGTTACCCGAGGCGCTGGTTTTTGTGGACATTAGAAGGGGTGATGAACAAATACGCGTATACACCACCCATTTGCAATCAAACCAGTTCAAACAAGAAGATATAGCTAAAATAAAAGAACTAAAAGGCGGTAAAGGTATTTTTGGTAACACTACACATATTTTTTCAAAACTGGCCACAGCTATTGAACACAGAGGCTTGCAGGCAGATATGGTAAGTAATATTACAAACAACAGCCCTTACCCTGCTATTCTTTGCGGCGACCTGAATGATGTACCCAACTCTTATATTTACAACACAGTGAAGGGCGATTTGCAGGATGCTTTTTTACAAAAAGGTTTTGGCATAGGAAGAACTTATAATTCCATTTCGCCCACGCTTAGGATTGATTACATTTTTGCTGACAAGCGTTTTAAAATACACCAGTTTAAAAGAATTACCACCAATTACTCTGACCACTATATGATTGTAGCTGATGTGGAACTAAGGCCAAAAATATAGATTTGCTCAGCCGTGGATAGGTACGAATGCAAAATGGTTTATCTGATAAATATATTGTGAACTGTCTTATACTATTGGTTGTCTACTTTATTTAACAAGGCTGCTTTTACAGCGGGGTCAATATTTGATAATAAACTGTAGCCGGTGGCATCTTCAATTGCTTTAAGGCTCACACGGTAGTTTTTCCAATCGCTATTAATGTTTTCATCGTTGGGCGTGTTTACACAAATCACTCTTGTGTCTGCATTAATGCGCGAAAGATCACTATTCCCTGAAGGCAGCACTACAATCACTTTCCAGATATTCGCCGGCACGGTTATTCGGCCGCTATCAATCGTTCCCTTACTTCCGTAAGAACCCATAATAATATAACATTCGTTTCCGGCATCTGTAAGCGTGCGCGTATAATTTTCAAGTTGGTTCCAGGTAAGGTTGTTATTATTAAATGCCTGGGGTATCATGTTCGACATTAAAAACACTGCCCAGTTGGCTTCTGACGAAGATGTTCTGTCTCCGCTTGGGCAGTTATGGCCGCGACTGTAACCGCTGGCGTTATAGCTTGCGTACGTAACGCGATACCACCCGGCAGGCAGCGCTGTATTTGGCTGGTAATTATCAGTTCGACTCACGATGCCGTAATTGCTTTTTTGCAAATGCCAGCTTACCCAGTTGGGCGTGGCACGATCGCGGCTGTAAGAGCTGGTATAATACCTGTTTATTAAAAGATAATTATTGGGTGCAGCCGCTGCATCCTGAACAGCATTGCTGGGATTTCCTAACAGCAGGTTGCTGTTATCTCCGCTTACAGGGTATTGCAAGCTGTCTTTGCCCACCAGCCCTGAAGCGGGTGTTGTAGACGGGGTGCTGTAATTGTAAACATATACTGGCGATGCTATATACGTTGCTGGGTAAGGCGTTGTTTTGGTAGTGATTGAGAAATCATCAAAATTCAAATTGGCTCCTGATCCTTTCTGAATAGCAAAACTCGTCCAGCCGGATTTATTATAGCTTATTGAAATTTCAGTTAATGTTATCGAAGTAGTCGTAATGGTATCGCCCACTTTTTCAAAGGCGCCTCCATTATTTGCCGCCATCAATACCCATTTACCCGTTGTGCCAGAACCAAATAAAGCTACCGATACTTTTATTTTAGTTTCCGTACCCAGCAACACCGGTTTTGCCATGCTTACAGACCCGTTGGCTGCAATACGCGTACTTTGAAATACATTCTTTTTATCTCCTGCCGAAGTTCCTAAAAGCGCATTGGCAAAAATCCACTGGCCTGACCTTAAATGCACCATCTCGTTGGAAAAATCATCTTTCTCGCTCCATTCAAAATCTTCCACAAGCATTATTGTATCCACAATTGGTTTTTCAATACCAGCAATGGGTGTGGGAATTTTTGAACAGGAAAACAGCAAAAAAATAATAGGAATGACAAGAATGTTATACAGGTGGTTTTTCATCGCAATCAATTTATAAAATCAAAGTTATGGCAAAACTATATCCGTAAAAATTGTTTCAGAATTTGAATTTAACAATTCCGAAACACTTCGTATTTTGATAAATCCGCTATCTTTGAAGTACGAAAAAAAACGTAGTTAATTTTTTAATCATTTTTTATGAAAGCAAAATATGTACTGGCCGCACTACTTCTTCCGGGATTTGTATGGGCGCAAGCTCCCGAAAAAAACAAAGAAGTTGAGCAAATAGTGATCACTAAAAAAGGACAGGCTTCTGAAAAACTAAACATTGTTGTGGATGGCGATCATGTAACAGTAAATGGCAAGCCTCTTGACAAAAGCGATAAAGAAGCTGACATAACCGTAACACGCCGTAAAATTAAAGACCTTGACGTGTGGGTAGATGACGGCCTTCCCGGCGAAAGGCGCTTCAGAACATTTACCAGACCACAAGCCGCAATAGCGCCTAACAAAGCAATGCTGGGTGTGGTCACATCTAAAACAGAGGAAGGTGTAAAAGTGATGAATGTATCTAAAGGAAGTGCTGCTGAAATTGCCGGCATTAAAGAAGGTGACCTGATTACACAAGTTGATCAAAAGAAAATTGAAACGCCGGATGCGCTTTCAAATGCCATCAGTGATAAAAACCCCGGTGATAAAGTAACTATTACTTATATCCGCGACAATAAAACACAAACCGTTTCAGCCGATTTAAAAAAATGGGAAGCGCCTGAAATACCAGCTTTGCGTGAATTTGAGTTCCGAACCTTGCCCGGCTTTAACCTGGACGAGTTTCGTGGGAGGCGGGGAGACATTGAAAACGAACTTGGCAACAGGCAGTTCAGAGCTTTTAGCATTCCTGCCAACCGAGCAAAACTTGGCGTAAAAGTTCAAGATATGGAAACCGGTTTGGGCGTAAAAGTAATTGAAGTAGAAACTGGTTCTGATGCTGCCAAAGCAGGCATCAAGGCTGGTGATGTTATTAAAGAAGTAAATGGCAAAACCATCAGTGGTACAGATGATATACGCCTTAGCATGGCTCAAGCTGCTTCAGGCAATAATATAAGCATGAAATTGGATCGTAACGGCAAATCACAACATCTGGATGTACAGCTCAGCAAAAAGATAAAAACGGCTGAATTATAAATTTTTTTACAACAAAAAAACATATTCAACGTTAAATAGGATATAGAACTCAGCAATGTTTTATTAGTTTTTAAGTTTGTGATTTAGGGTTTAAAGAGCCGATTGTGATTTTCCGTCACTTTCGGCTTTTTTGTTTTTGATCTTTAGCAAACAACCTGTTACCAGTTAAATATTATCTTTGGCCAATGCTACAAACCATTTTGCACGAAGCCGTTATGGCAGGCGCCGCCGAGGTTAAGCGCTTCTTTAACCAGTCCTTTACTATTAGCAATAAAGAAGGCAGAAATAACCTTGTAACCGAAGCAGATCATGCATCTGAAAAAGCTATAATTCAGGTAATACAAAACCATTATCCCGATCATTTTATTTTAACTGAAGAAAGCGGCGAACTGCCCCAGGACTCAGCTTATAAATGGATAGTAGACCCTATCGACGGCACGATCAATTTTGCCCATGGCATTCCCATCAATTGTATTTCTATAGCCATCGAATACAAAGAGCAGATCATCATGGGCATGGTTTACAACCCCCATATGAACGAGCTGTTTTTTGCTGAGAAAGGCAAAGGTGCCACACTAAACGGGCAGCCGATCACGGTAAGTAAAGAAACCAGTGCAATGAGAAGTTGCCTGGTTACGGGTTTCCCTTATGTGTATCTAAATATTCCTAACAGCCCGTTACAGGTTTTTGAGCGCTTCATCAGGGAGGGCGTGCCTGTACGGCGCCTGGGCTCTGCCGCTATTGATCTTTGTTGGGTAGCCGCTGGCAGGTTTGATGGATTTTACGAACATAAATTAGAACCCTGGGACAGTGCAGCCGGTTATTTAATGGTAGAAGAAGCTGGAGGCAAAGTGACAGATTTTACCGGTAGCAAATTTTCTGTTTACCAGCACCACATTATTGCAACCAACGGATTGATACATGATGAAATGCTTGAAGTGATTAACCGTGCAGAACCATAGCTAACATACAACCTTACAGCCTCGAACCTCTTATCTTTGTTTTATGTCAGATAAAAGCAATTTTGTTGACCAGATCCGTATTTTTTGCCGCAGTGGTCATGGCGGTGCAGGCATCAAGCATTTTTTGCGCGATAAATTCACTGCTAAAGGCGGTCCTGATGGCGGCGATGGCGGCCGTGGCGCGCACATCATTTTAAAAGGCAACCGTAACTTGTGGACACTGCTGCACCTGCGCTATTACAAGAATATCCTGGCTGAAAACGGCGAAAACGGTGGGCACAATAACAAAACAGGCCGTAGCGGTAAAGACATAGTTATAGAAGTACCGCTGGGTACTATTGCTTATGATGGAGAAACAGGTGAAAAGGAAGCTGAAATTTTAGAAGATGGCGAACAGATCATTTGGATGGCAGGTGGCAAAGGCGGATTGGGCAATGCAAATTTTGCCACAGCTACCAACCAGGCACCTGAATATGCGCAACCTGGCCTTCCTGGCCTGGAAGGCTGGAAAATGCTGGAACTGAAAGTACTGGCAGACGTTGGGCTGGTGGGGTTTCCAAATGCTGGAAAATCTACGCTGCTATCCGTAATTACAGCAGCCAAACCTAAAATTGCCGATTATGCGTTTACCACAATTACGCCCAACCTGGGTATAGTAGAGTACCGCGATGGTAAAAGTTTTTGCATTGCCGATTTGCCGGGTATTATAGAAGGCGCTGCAGAAGGCCGCGGGCTTGGTCACAGGTTTTTACGCCATATAGAACGAAACCCCGTGCTGCTGTTTTTAATTCCTGCAGACAGTAATGACCACCGAAAAGAGTTTGAAGTATTGCTTAATGAACTGGAACAATACAATCCTGAACTGCTAAATAAGTACATGCTTATAGCTATCAGCAAAAGCGATATGCTTGATGATGAGCTGAAGACTGCTATTAGCAAAGAAATGCCAGAACATATTCCTCACTTGTTTATTTCATCTGTCGCACAAAAAGGCCTTTCAGAGTTGAAAGATAAATTGTGGGAAGCGCTTAACATTGAGGGAAGCTAAGTCAAAACGTTACACATCTATCTCGCACTTCGGAAGTTCGTAGCATTAAGTAATAGTTTGTTGGCTTTAGCAATGACAGCATACACAAAATCTTACACTAACTGAAAGGATTGAAAAATCTTAATGTACTAATTTGTTAACTTCGCCAATAGTAACAAATGGTTTGCCATGTATAAAAAAAGCCTGATTGCAGTCCTATTGCTTTGTGTTTACCAATTTGCAATTTCACAATCTACAGTATCAAATTTAAGAACAGAAAATCTCAAAGACCCTTTGGGAATAGATGCCAAAAATCCACGTTTCAGCTGGCAAATCATAAACGATGCGCGAAATATAATGCAGAGCGCTTATGAAATTAAAGTAGAAAATAACGGGGCTGCAGTTTGGAATAGTGGCAAGGTCAATTCTGATTCATCAGTGTATGTACACTACAAGGGGAATTCGCTTCAAAGCAACCAAACATATAATTGGCAGGTAAGGGTTTGGGACAATAGCGGCCAGGCATCACCGTGGAGTGATGCGGCTATATTTCGCACCGGTATTTTGAAACCTTCCGACTGGAAAGCAAATTGGATAGAACCCGGATTTTCCGAAGATGAAAAATGGCGCCCCTGCCCGTTAATGAGAAAGGAATTTACAGCTGCGCAAAAAGTAAAATCGGCAACAGTTTTCATCACCTCACATGGGATGTACGAGGCATGGCTGAACGGAAAAAGAGTAGGCAACGCGTGGCTGACGCCTGGCTGGACATCCTACAGTACACGGCTGCAATACCAGGTGTATGATGTTACTGAACTTTTAAAACAGGGAAAAAATACCATTGGCGTCATTTTAGGCAATGGATGGTACAGAGGTTTTATTGCATGGGGCAATCAGCACAATTTTTATGGTAAAACACTGGGGCTTTTATTTCAGTTAGAAATTAAATACGCTGATGGCAAGCGGAATACTATTCTTTCTGATGGTTCTTGGAAATCATCAACCGGGGAGATCATTTATTCTGAAATTTATCATGGTGAAATTATAGATGCGCGTAAAGAAAAGACCGGCTGGCTATTGGCAGGGTATAATGATAGTGATTGGAGTGCCGTGAAGATCGCTGATCACCCAATGAATAACCTCATAGCTACATGGAATGAACCAGTGAAAAAGCAGGAAACTTTTAAACCTTTAAAAATATTTACTACCCCAAAAGGAGAAAAAGTGATTGATTTCGGGCAGAACCTTGTGGGATGGGTTGTGATGAAAGTAAAAGGCAAGGAAGGAGATTCCGTTAGGTTACGGCATGCCGAAGTGTTAGACAAAGCAGGAAATTTTTACACTGAAAACCTCAGGGCCGCCAGAGCGGAAAATATTTATGTTTTAAACGGAAAAGGAGAAGAGGTATTTCATCCTCATTTTACTTGGCAGGGATTTCGGTACCTAAAAATTGAAAACTATCCGGGAGAAATCGATCTTTCAAATTTTGAAGCAGTAGCCTTGTATTCAGACATGGAGCCTACTGGTACATTTACCACTTCTCACAATCTCATTAATCAATTACAGCATAATATTGAATGGGGACAAAAGGGAAATTTTCTGGATGTGCCAACGGATTGTCCGCAGCGCGACGAGCGCCTGGGCTGGACTGGAGATGCACAGGCTTTTTCACGAACGGCATCGTTCAATATGAATGTGCACAGCTTTTTTTCAAAATGGCTGCGCGATCTGGAAGCAGACCAGTTAGACGGGGCTGTTCCACATATAGTTCCGCAGGTAATAGGTAAGCACGATGTGAACAGTGCAGGCTGGGCTGACGCGGCTACCATTGTGCCCTGGAACATGTACCTTGCTTACGGCGACAAGCAAATATTGCAACGTCAATACAACAGTATGAGAGCCTATGTGGAAAGCATCAGGCGGACTGCTAAAAACGATCTCTGGAATACGGGTTGGCATTTTGGAGACTGGCTGTTTTTTCGCCCTTTTGATGATAATGATGGCCGTTCAGCCGTTACCGATAAAAATCTCATAGCCCAGTGTTTTTATGCACATTCCACACAATTGCTTATTAATGCAGCAAAGGTTTTAGAAAAAAAGAATGACACAGAGGAATACTCCGCTTTATTACAAAAAATCAAAGCAGCATTTATTAAAGAGTATGTCACATCAAGCGGCAAGCTGGTTTCCGGTACACAAACCGCTTATGTGCTGGCACTGAATTTTGATATGTTACCCGAGACCCTTAGAAAGCAAGCAGTAGAACGCCTGGTTGAAAATGTAAACAGCTACGGCCATTTAACAACAGGATTTTTAGGAACCCCCTACTTAAATCATGTGTTGACACGGTTTGGATACAACGATCTCGCCTACAAATTATTAGTCCGCGAAGACTACCCGTCATGGCTGTACCCGGTAAAACAAGGAGCCACCACCATTTGGGAAAGATGGGATGGTCAAAAGCCTGACGGCACTTTTCAAACCCCCGGCATGAACTCTTTTAATCACTATGCTTACGGCGCTATCGGTGATTGGATGTACCGACAAATGGCAGGCCTTGATACTTACGAAGATGGGCCTGGTTATAAACACATCAAAATTAAACCTCAGATCGGCGGTGATTTTAAACAAACGTCCGCGTCGTTGAAAACATATTACGGCATTGCATCTAGCGGTTGGAAAGTGGATGAAAGAAATATTTCTCTGGAAGTTCAGGTTCCCGTCAATACGAAAGCGACCATTTGGCTACCAAGTGCGGTTACTTCAAAGATTAGAGAAAGCGGTAACCCACTATCTGCTATAAAGTCAATAAAAATTTTGGGAGTTGAAGATGGTTTTACAAAAGTGCAAACTGGCTCGGGCAAATACAGTTTCCTGATAGAAAAATAAACAAGTACAAAACATCCTAAAACAAAAAAGGTCCTTCCGTAGAAACGGACTGACCTCTAACGATTGCTTGCCATATGAAAAAAACTTAAAGTAGTAGATAAGATTACTTCACTTTCACTTTTCATCCCCCTTAGTAATCTGATGCAAATATACACTTGCCTTCAGCCTACACAAAAACAACTAATTTCCTGTTTCATGATGCCTAAACAATGTGTTTTTACAAGAACCCATGTAAACAAAGGGGTTACAGCGATAAACATTTATGATTTCCAAGACCAAAATCCGGGCCAAAAAACAGCAAAAAAGCGCAATTAGCAGCAAATAACTAATAGATTTTTACCATTTTTATAGGAATTGTACAATTTGTTAAAAAAAACTTCTCGTAATTTTAACATTTATGAAATAATACCTATAATTTAGCCAACTACAAAAGGCAGAAACGCCTTATCATTACCGACCTCTGATAGATTAGCTTAAATATGAATGCGTGACGAAATGTTATAGTAGCAGTATAATTTCGTCACTTTAACAGACCTCTAATTTTGATTGCCTCTAACGATTGCTTGCTTGTATGAAACTGAAAGCAATTACAAAACAATAAAATTTCCGGATTCATTTATTTACATTTTTTGCATTTATCGTGACCCCCAGCTACAATATTTTTTATAAAGCTCAATGCCCGCAAGGGTTACAGTAAAGATTTGTAACCATGTTCAGCAAAAAAAGTAAAGATGATTATGGCAAATGGTTATAAAAACAAAAAAGGTCCTTCCGTAGAAACGGACTGACCTCTAACGATTGCTTGCCATATGAAAAACTTGATACTAACTTGCGCTGCCTACAGCTTTTTTTCTCACTTTTCTTTCTTCCTCGTTTGTTCACACAAAGATACACGTTCCAAAACCTATACTCCAAACCAATTATATCAGCTTTTCAGGATGGCCAATGCGTTAAAAAAAAGTCAAAATGTAATGCTGGCAATAGTTACAGCCCAAATCATAGCATATGGCCACTATTGTTTCAAGGCTTTTTCATTTTTAATATTGAATGATTGAACTAAATTTGCCTTATAAATGCCAAGTAGACCGCTCGATATATTATTACAACTGATCCATTCCCTCGAGAAATCTGAAAAAAGAAATTTCAAACTTTATATAAAACGAAGCTCTGGTAACGAAGACCTGAAGATTATAAAACTGTTTGACGCTCTTGATAAGCTGGACCATTATGATGAGCACCTGTTATTAAAAAGGTTAAAGGATGTAACAAAACCTCAGCTTTCAAACCTTAAATCGCACCTGTACAAAGAACTTTTAGCCAGCCTGCGCCTGTTGAAAAGCGGCGATAGCCTTGATTTGCAGTTAAACGAACTTTTTGACTCGGCACATATTCTTTATAAAAAAGGGCTTTTTTATCAAAGCCTGCGCATTATTGACCGTGCCAAGGAAATGGCCAAGCTAAATCAAAAGTTTTTCTTTTTACCGATACTGATATCTCTTGAAAAAAGAATTGAAGCGCTGAATGTAACCGATACCTTCACCAGCCGTATTGATGAACTTGCAGAAGAAGCCAATGAGGCCAATATTAAGCTGGATATGATTACACGACTTTCGAATCTTTCTTTGCAGATGTATGGCTTTTTTATAGCCAATGGCCACGCGCGTAATGAAGACGAAGAAGCCAAAGTAAAAAAGTTTTTCAAGCAGTCGCTTCCATCAGGTTCTGCGCAGCAGGATGGCTTTTACGAGCAACTGTATTTTTATCAAAGCTACACTTGGTATGCCTTTATCAGGCAAGACTTTTTACTGTATTACCGCTACGCGCAAAAATGGGTTAATCTGTTTGAAGAAAAGCCTGCCATGATAAGGGCGGAAACAGGGCATTACATTCGGGGTTTTCACAACCTGCTGAATGCACATTTTGACCTTCGCAATTTTGATAAACTAAGTAAAGATTTAAAACGTTTTGAAGAATTTTCGCATACAAAGCGCGTGCAGAGCAATGAAAACTTTACTGTTCAATCTTTTGTGTACATCGCAGGCGCCAAGATCAATTTTTATATTATTACGGGTTTAACCAAAGACGGCCTGAACGAAGTGCCGTATATTGAAGAAAAACTTGCAGAATACTCTATATTCTTAGACAGGCACCGCATCATGGTGATCAATTACAAAATTGCTATGCTGTATTTTCTTTCCGGAGATTACAGCACCAGCATTGATTATTTGCAAAAGATCATTAATGATTCTTCGGGCCTGCGTACTGATCTTCAATGCTACGCCCGACTAGTTCACTTGCTGGCACATTATGAAATGGGCAACCTCGACCTGATGGATTATCTTACCCGGTCTGTATTCCGCTATATGAGCCGCATGAAAAACCTTACGGTAATTGAAACTGAAATGTTCCGCTTTTTCCGCAATTCATTCAAGTTCACGCGTAAGCAGTTAAAACCTGAATTTGAAAATTTTCTGAACAAAGTAAAACACCTCGAAGGCAACCGCTTTGAAACACGCTCTTTTGCTTACCTTGATATTATTTCCTGGCTGGAAAGCAAGGTGGAAGGCAAACCCATGCAGGAGATCATTCATAATAAATATTTGGCAAGCAAAAGAAGGCGAGAAGAAGACATTTAATATACGCTGCTTAAACCTTACTTTACTGTAGGCTTGTATTATAAAATTAAACAGTGTAAAATTTTTCCCTTTTAGCCCAATCCCTATTTTTGTAGCTATGATCAAAGCGCGTATTCTTTTTCTTACCATCGTTTCAATTTTACTTTTCAATTTCCTAAAGGCGCAGCCTGAAACCGAGTTCCGTGGTGTTTGGATCGCCACCGTGGCCAACATTGACTGGCCACCACCACGCGCAACTACCGAAGTGCAAAAAGCTGAGTTTATAAGGATCTTAGACATGCACAAACGCAATGGCATGAATGCTATTATTATGCAAATCAGGCCCTCGGGCGACGCTTTTTACCCATCACCTTATGAACCCTGGAGCCAGTTTCTGACAGGTGTACAGGGCAAATCTCCTACACCGTTTTACGATCCGCTGGCTTTTATGATACAGGAAACACATAAGCGCGGCATGGAGTTTCATGCCTGGCTCAATCCTTATCGTGCAGAATTCAGCCTTGGCAAATCTTCTATTTCACCGGATCATATGCTGCGCAAGCGGCCAGATTGGTTTGTAACTTATGGTAACTCCCGATACTTTGATCCTGCAAATAAAGAAGTGCAGCAATTTGTAATAAACGTTATACATGATATAGTAAGGCGCTATGATGTGGATGCCATTCACATGGATGATTATTTCTATCCCTATCCCGTTGGTGGCAGAGATTTTCCTGATGACAATGCTTACCGCAGGTCTGGCACTACAATGAGTAAAGGAGATTGGCGCAGAAGTAATGTTGATTCGATTATAAAAAATATCAATATCATAATTAAGCAATCTAAGCCTTATGTAAAATTTGGCATTAGTCCATTTTCTGTTTGGCGCAATGCAAGTGATGATGTTTTGGGAAGTGACTCAAAAGGCGGCCTTACTAATTATGACCATCTTTACGCTGATATTTTACTTTGGATGCGTAAAGGATGGATTGATTATGTTACGCCGCAACTGTATCGCCCTATTGGCGATGCATTGATTGATTATCAAAAATTGGCCGATTGGTGGGCAGCAAATAGCTTTGGAAAGCATGTGTATATTGGGCACGGCATATACCGCGCGTTGGAGACAAGTTCCTCCAGCGCTGCATATAGAAACAGGAACGAACTGCCTAATCAAATTAAGATATTACGCAGTATACCTGGCATACAGGGCAGCGTTTACTTCAGCAGTAAAAGCTTTGACCGTAACCCCAATGGCTGGAACGATTCTTTAAGAAATAATTATTACCGGCTGCCTGCAAAAATTCCGGAAATGCCCTGGCTGCCTAAGAAGCCTCAATAGCCTGCTATTTGAGTGCTTTTAAAATTGCTTCATTAAATGCCGGCAGGTCATCAGGTTTGCGGCTGGTGATAAGGTTTCCGTCAACCACCACTTTCTTATCAACCCAATCAGCGCCTGCATTTATCATGTCAGGCTTTATACTTTTATAAGAGGTAAGTTTTTTACCATTTGCAATGCCTGCATCAATCAGCACCCAACCTGCATGGCATATAGCCGCTATGGGCAAATTTTGTTTATTAAAATCTTTTACCAGTTTTACAGCATCTTTGTCCATACGCAACTTATCAGGGTTCATAACTCCGCCGGGTATTACGAGAGCTGCATAATCTTTTGCTTTAACTTCACCAGCGGTGGCCGTCACCTCTAATTGTTCGCCCCAGTTACCTTCTGTCCAGCCTTTTATTTTTCCTTCCTTGATGGAGATAATATCCGTTTCATAACCCGCGTTATTCAACGCTTTTCGGGGTTCCAGTAATTCACTTTGTTCAAAACCGTCTGTGGCTAATATGGCTACTTTTTTCATA
>JAFAFV010000167.1 GCA_023423285.1 Bacteroidota bacterium | reverse complement strand
GAAGGCATCAGGATCAAAAACAAACCAGTCTTTTCTGTACAATACCATCCCGAAGCCACACCCGGCCCGCACGATTCAAGATATTTGTTTGATGATTTCATTGAAATGGTGAAGGCGGGGAAAGGTTAGTGATCTGCCTAAGCGGCAGTTAGGCTGGCGGAGGTGTGCATAATACTTAACCTTTTCTTATTACCCAATCTATTACGGTAACATAGTAACCGGTTATCTTTACGGTAACTAAAAGCTATTGCTGTGAATCAACAAAAAATGAAAGCCGCTGTGTGCCCCGCTTACGGCCCGCCGGAAGTGTTAAAAATAACAGAACTGCCAAAACCCGTTCTGCGCCCTAATGAAGTTTTAATAAAGATAATGGCTACCGCCGTCAACTCGGGCGATGTGAGAACCCGTGGCCTGGCTGTAAAAGGTGTTTTAAAACTGGTAATGCGTTTGGTGCTTGGCATTAGGAAACCCCGCAAGCAAGTATTGGGCGTTGTTTTGTCAGGAGTAGTAGAACAGGTAGGTCAAGATGTAAAGAATTTTCAGCCTAAAGATGAAGTGATGGGCAGCACAGGAATGAAATTTGGCTGCAATGCAGAATACATTGCACTGCACGAGAATGGCCTGGTTGTACCAAAGCCCAAAAATGCTTCTTTTGAAGAAGCGGCTGCCATCATTTTTGGAGGAATGAGTGCTATTTACTTTTTGAAAAAAGCTGGTATTGCATCGAAACCAGCGCAAAAAGTTTTGATTTATGGCGCAACCGGCTCTGTAGGAGTTGCAGCGGTTGAAATTGCCCGCCATCATAAAGCGCAGGTAACGGCTGTTTGCAGCGCTCAGGGAGTTGAGCTGGTAAAAAAACTTGGTGCCGATGCGATCATTATTTATACAGAACAGGATTTTACAAAACTTGATCAGCAATTTGATATTGTTTTTGACGCTGTTGGCAAAACCAGTAAAAAGCAATGCAAACCCCTGCTTGCCAAAAATGGAAAATTTGTTACCGTTGGCGGGCTTGACGTGGCAAAAGAAACGAAGGAGCAACTGACGCAGTTACAGCAGCTTTATGAAAACGGTGAAATTCATGCGCATATTGACAGAAGCTATACGCTTGATGATATTGCAGAAGCCCATTGCTATGTAGATACCGGAAAAAAGAAAGGGAATGTTGTGGTAACTATTGGTTAAAGCTTGTGTTCGTGTGAATGATTTCTTGCCATAAGGCAACAAGGGTTATTAGCAGTTTGGTTTAAATTTGAAAAGAATTATTTCATCTGTTCATCATTTAAACAAAAAATTATGAAACTCAATCCTTACTTAAACTTCGAAGGGAATTGTGAGGAAGCATTCAACTTTTACAAAAAAGTTTTCCGGGCAGAATTTAGTCAGCACGGCATTATGAGGTTTGGTGATATTCCTCCTCAGGAGGGCATGCCGCCATTTTCAGATGACGTAAAACACCGCGTGATGCATGTTTCCATCAATATTGGTAATGATATTTTAATGGGCTCTGACACTATGCCGGGATTTGGTAGTGGGCCTTTTAAAGTTGGCGATAACAGCTACATTAGCATCCATCCGGATTCCCGCGAAGAGGCCGACAGAATTTTTAGTGAATTAGCGGAAGGTGGGGAGGTGGAAATGCCTATGGCAGACCAGTTTTGGGGAGATTATTATGGAAGCCTCAGAGATCGTTTTGGTACATTGTGGATGGTTAATTATAATAAGCAAATCGCCGGAACGCCATAGTAAAACCAGCTTATAGAAGATCTTTTATAACTTAGTTATAAATTAAAGCCTTCCGGAAAATTATTAAACATATAAAATACAAAAGAGGTGGCCAACGCCACCTCTCTATGTTTTAAAA
Source organism: Bacteroidota bacterium (assembly GCA_023423285.1). Classification (GTDB taxonomy): domain Bacteria; phylum Bacteroidota; class Bacteroidia; order Chitinophagales; family Chitinophagaceae; genus Niabella. The sequence continues at coordinate 784 of JAFAFV010000167.1, read as the reverse complement.
CTTTTTATTGATATTAATGTTCCTGCTTTTCAGTATTTCTGTCATGCTCTTTATGATAGGCTTTAATAATTGCCTTCACCAGCCTGTGGCGTACCACATCTTCTTCATCAAGTTCAATATGGCTGATACCCGGAATGTTTTGTAAAATGCGCACGGCAGTTTGCAGCCCGCTTTTTTGGTTCCGTGGTAAATCTACCTGAGTCATATCTCCCGTTATAATTGCCTTTGCATTGGCGCCGATACGCGTAAGAAACATTTTTAGCTGCAGGTCTGTGGCGTTTTGTGCCTCATCTAAAATGATAAAGGCATGATCCAGCGTGCGGCCGCGCATATATGCCAGCGGGGCAATTTCAATAGTGCGGGTGCTCATATAATAGCCCAATTTATCTGCCGGGATCATATCATCCAGCGCGTCGTACAATGGTCGCAGGTAAGGGTCAATTTTTTCTTTCAGATCACCAGGAAGAAATCCCAGGCTTTCGCCGGCTTCTACAGCAGGGCGAGTTAAAATAATTTTCTTAACCTGTTTGTTTTTAAGTGCGCGTACAGCAAGTGCTACCGCCGTATAAGTTTTACCTGTACCGGCAGGGCCTATGGCAAAAAGGATGTCATTTTTTTCAGCCTCGCTTACCAATTTTTTTTGATTGGCGGTGCGGGCGCGAACGGATTTTCCGTTAGGCCCAAAAACGAGCACTTCATTAGGATGGCGTTCTACAAAATGATCCACCGTTTCAGCATCGTCGCCGCCAATAATCTGGTCAAAATAATTTTCGCTCATGTGGCC
>JAFAFV010000010.1 GCA_023423285.1 Bacteroidota bacterium | reverse complement strand
GATTTTGAAACCTGTAAAAAAGCCTGTGCCGGAATGGATCTTGTTTCGCACCAGGCCGCGCTTGGCTCTGTACCGCGTTCTATCACTGATCCGCTAACCACGAACGCCGTAAACATTACCGGCACGCTGAATATATTTGCAGCAGCAAAAGAAAGCGATGTGAAACGCGTGGTGTATGCTGCCAGCTCGTCAACTTACGGTGATCATCCCGGCCTTCCGAAAACAGAAGATAAGATCGGCCTTCCCCTATCTCCTTACGCTGTTACAAAATACGTGAACGAATTGTACGCCCGTATTTATACCAGCGTATACAAACTTGAAATGATAGGGTTGCGCTACTTTAATATTTTTGGACCCAGACAAAGCCCAAATGGGCCTTATGCAGCCGTTATTCCACTCTTCATCAGGGCTTTGCTCGAAAAAGAACCACCCACCATTAACGGTGATGGAAGCAACAGCCGAGACTTTACTTACGTTAGCAATGCTGTAAGCGCCAACATACTGGCACTATTTACTACAAACCCTGACGCGGTAAACCAAGTGTATAATATTGCCTGCGGCGAACAAACCTCTTTAAATGAACTTTTTGAGTCTTTAAAAAATCATGCCCCCGGCGAAATGAAAGCACATTATGGTCCTTCGAGACAAGGTGATGTATTACACAGCCTCGCTGACATTTCAAAAGCCAAAAAATTACTGAAGTACAAACCGGAAGTAACAATTAAAGAAGGACTGTCAAAAACATTTGACTGGTATAAAAACAACAGGCATTATTTAAAATAATCATTACTGCGCTATAAATCTTAACCGGAAAAAACCATTATAAATCGTTATATCTTTCGTATTCATTTAAAACCTCTAAAAAATGGAAAAAACAATTATTATTACAGGAGGCGCCGGTTTTATCGGATCTCATGTGGTAAGGCTGTTTGTAACAAAGTATCCTGATTATAAAATTGTAAACCTTGATGCACTCACATACGCGGGTAATCTCGAAAATCTGAAAGACATTGAAGACAGCCCCAATTATTTTTTTGAGAAGGCAGACATCGTAAATGAAAATGAAATCAGCGCGATCTTTAAAAAGTATAATCCTGACGGGGTGATTCACCTGGCGGCCGAAAGTCATGTAGACAGGTCCATTCATTCCCCGCTGGATTTCGTATTCACCAATGTGATTGGAACCGTGAACCTTTTAAATGCCGCAAGAGAACAATGGAAAGAAAAACTACAGGCACATCACCACGAAGCACAATCCGATACTTTTCCGCGCTTTTACCACGTGTCTACCGACGAAGTTTATGGCGCCCTTGGTGCCGAAGGCTTATTTACTGAAGAGACGGCTTATGCTCCCAATTCCCCCTATTCAGCTTCAAAAGCCTCATCTGACCATTTTGTAAGAGCTTATGGCGAAACGTATCACTTGCCGTTTGTCATCAGCAATTGCTCAAACAATTATGGACCCAACCATTTTCCGGAAAAACTCATTCCGCTTTTTATCAACAACATTATAAAGAAAAAACCGCTTCCGGTGTATGGCGATGGCAAATACACCCGGGACTGGTTGTATGTAAAAGATCATGCCGTTGCCATTGACCTGATCTTTCATAAAGGAAGAAATGGTGAAACGTACAACATTGGAGGTTTTAACGAATGGCAGAATATTGACCTGGTTAAACTTCTGGTTAAAAAAATGGATGAAAAATTAGGCAATCCTGAAGGTACCAGCGAAGCCCTCATTACTTATGTGAAGGACCGCCCCGGCCACGACCTGCGCTATGCAATTGATGCCACCAAGATCAATAAAGAACTGGGATGGTTTCCTTCTGTAACTTTTGAAGAAGGTCTGGCCAAAACCATTGACTGGTTTATGAACAATCAGGAGTGGCTGAACAATGTTACCAGTGGCGAGTATCAACGTTATTATAATAGGCAGTATTCGTAAGCAATCTTTAAAACATCAGACTCTGATAGCTACAAACGTCTTCCTGCCTACCGGCAGACAGGCATTTGGCCATTAGAATAGCCGCAAACCGGCGCATAAAAAAAATATACATATGAAAGGAGTTATACTCGCCGGCGGATCCGGCACAAGGCTTTACCCCATTACAAAAGCAATCAGCAAGCAATTGATGCCTATTTATGATAAACCGATGATCTATTATCCGCTTTCCACGCTGCTGGGTGCGGGCATACGGGAAGTGCTGATTATAACCACCCCTGAAGACAACCCGGGGTTTGTGCGGTTGCTGGGTGATGGATCGCGCATTGGTTGCAAATTTGAATATGCTATACAGGAAGTACCAAATGGACTGGCGCAGGCCTTTGTAATTGGTGCTGATTTTATTGGAAATGATAAAGTGGCCCTGATTCTTGGCGACAATATTTTTTACGGCGTGGGGCTGGGTCAACAATTAAAAAACCTTACTGCTGTGGAGGGCGGAAATGTTTTTGCCTATCGCGTGTCTGACCCTGAAAGATATGGCGTAGTTGAATTTGATGAAAATATGAATGCCGTTTCTATTGAAGAAAAACCCCGGCAACCCAAATCGAACTATGCTGTGCCAGGGCTTTATTTTTACGACAACTCTGTTGTAAAAATTGCCCGTGAATTAAAACCTTCTCCCCGCGGTGAGTACGAAATCACTGACGTTAACAAGCAATACCTGTTACAAAAACAACTGCGGGTTTCAGTATTAGATCGTGGTACGGCATGGCTTGACACTGGTACTTTCGACTCCCTTACCGATGCCTCTGAATTTGTGCGCGTGATAGAAAAAAGGCAGGGGATGAAAATAGGTTGTATTGAAGAGATCGCTTACAGAAACGGGTTCATCAGTAAAGAGCAATTGAGTGTGCTTGCTGATGAGTTGATCAAAAGTGGCTACGGAGAATACCTGAAAGGTCTGATATAAGAATAAAAAATCATTCTCCGCCATACGGGTGGAAAAAAATTACAAATTCGAAACGATCCGTTCGCGGATCGCGTTCATATCTTCTGGTGACATTTTAAGTTTTTCCTGCACAAAATTAATGTCGTTGGCACTGTTGATTGGAATCAGGTGCATATGAGCGTGTGGCACTTCAATGCCGATAACGCTAATGCCGCAACGGTTACAGTCGAAAGATTTTTCGATGGCCTTTGCAATTGGCCTGGCAAAAACCAGCATCTCGGAAAGATATTCATCCGGCACATCAAAGAAGTTGTCCACTTCTATTTTAGGTATTACAAGCGTATGCCCTTTGCGCAGTGGAAATATATCAAGGAAAGCATAAAACTTATCGTTTTCAGCAATTTTGTAGGAGGGAATTTCGCCCGCGATGATCTTTGAAAAAATGGTCATAAAAAATATAGAAATAATGATGCGAATTAAATTGTGATCTCGTCAATTTTAAATTCCAGTACTCCGGCAGGTGCCTGTATTTTTGCTATCTCGCCTGGCTCTTTACCCAAAATACCTTTGCCAATAGGAGATGCAACAGAAATTTTCCCTGCCTTCAAATCTGCCTCCTGCTCACTTACAAGATGGTAAGTAACCTGTTTTTTAGTTTTCATATTGGTGAGCGTTACCTTAGTTAGTATGGAAACTTTATTGGTATTGATGGAAGATTCATCCAGCACGCGCGTGTTGGCCAGCGCACCTTCAAGCGCGGCAATTTTTGCTTCTAAAAGTCCTTGTGCTTCTTTTGCCGCATCGTACTCCGCATTTTCCTTCAGGTCGCCTTTTTCTCTTGCTTCTGCAATGGCCCGGCTGGCAGCCGGCCTATCTACAGCCTTCATACGCTGCAAGTCTTCTTTTAGCTGCTCAAATGTGTCTTTCGTTACATATTGTACACCATTCATAATTGTATGCTTTATATTAGACAGAAAAAAATAACAACGCCTCAGTTTTACCTGAAGCGTTGCATGAAGTATTTCTACAAATATAAAAAAATAGATTTAAAATAAAAAATGAGTTTGACTGACAGTTTCGGGTTACCTGTTTCTGGTTTAAAAGTTTTCAGGTTGACGAGTGGAGGATTAAGCTCTTTGACTTAGCACATGTCAACCTACACCCAGCCAACTCATCACCCGGCAACTACAACCAGCACTTAAATCCCCAACTTCTCCAGAGTTACCGTTACCATTTTTAAAAAAGCTTCGTGGCTGTAGCCTGCAATATGGGGCGTAACAATTACATTATCTTGTGCAGTAAGCCAGGCAAGTTGTTCCTTCTGCTCTTGCGTAAATGCTTCCAGCTTTTCATTTTCAAGCACATCCAGGCAGGCGCCGGAAATTTGTCCCTGCTTTAACCCTTCCATCAGATCGGCTAATTTTACCACTTTTCCCCGCGAGGTATTGAGGATTATGGGTCTCTGTTCCATTTTATGGATCAGTTCACGGTTCAACATGTGATGGGTGAGCGGGGTAAGCGGCACATTAAAACTAATTACATCGCTGTATTTACAAACCTGCTCTAAAGAAGCTTCTTTTACAAAACCTTGTGCAAAATCAGTTTTGTATTTATCGCAGGCCAGCACTGTAACGTTAAAAGGGGCCAGCAATTTTGCAAAACTGCTGCCCGTATTACCATAACCAATAATGCCCACCGTTCTGCCGCTGAGTTCTGTGCCGCGATTGGCATTGCGTTTCCAGACAAATTGTTTTACCTCCTGGCTGGAAACCACGATCCTATTGAGCAATGCCAGCAACATCCCCAAGCTGTGCTCTGCCACTGCGTTGCGGTTGCCTTCTGGGCTGCTTACGCATTTTATACCTTTACTTTCTGCATATGGTACGTCTATCAACTCCATACCGCTGCCCAATCTGCCAATCCATTTCAGATTTTCGCAGGCATCCAGCAAATCTTTATCAACTGTAATTCTTGTGGTAAGAATAAGGCCAGTTATATCAGCAGCTTGCGCTTTCAATTCATCATAAGTTATTTCGGGTGCATACACTACCGTGTAGCCTCTTTGCTTCAATACTTCCTGTAAATGCGGGTGTGAATTGCCGGTAATAATTGCTTTCATTTTTTGCTTTGGTTTCACGCAAAGAAACAAAGTTTACATAAAACAAGGCCAGTATTTGGCGTGTCGCTTTGCGGGATCTATAATTTCATTTTAAATGTGAGCGCAGCAAAATCATCTATACTGAGTTGTTCTGCACGTTTGTCAAATATAGCATCGTTTAAAACTTCGGTTTCAAACAATGTCCGAACGGCGTTTCGAAGTGTTTTGCGGCGCTGATTAAAGGCGGCTTTTACAAGAATAAAAAATGATTTTTCTGACTTCATGGATGGTACAGATTCGCGCCGGTACAATTTTATCACGCCGCTTTTCACTTTTGGAGGCGGCGTAAAGCATTGCTCGCTTACGTCAAACAGATAATTGACAGTATAAAACGCCTGTACAAGAACGCTCAATACGCCATATGTTTTATTACCCGGAGGCGCAGCCACGCGTTGTGCCACTTCTTTTTGAAACATTCCCACCATAACGGGCACCTGCTGCCGCCATTCCAGTATCTTAAACAATATTTGCGTGGAAATATTGTAAGGAAAATTGCCAGCTACTATAAATGATCCTTCAAAAGGAGGGGCAATCTCCAAAAAATTTTTATGAATGATCTTACCTTTTAAAGCCGGGTATTTAGCTGCCAGATATTCAACTTTTTCATCATCCAGTTCCACAGCTTTAAAACTAATGTCTGGTATGTTCAAAAGATACTTTGTAAGGGCGCCGCCCCCGGGGCCCACTTCCAGCAATTGAGTGAAGTGTTCCTGCTGAATTGTATCCACAATTTTTTTACAGATATTTTCATCTTTTAAAAAATGCTGACCCAGCGATTTCTTTAAAACATACATCGTGCAAATGTATCATTTCCTGCAGGTATGGCCTTAAAAAAGCACCGCCTTTTACCGGCAGTGCTGCATATAATCTTTTATATATTTATTAATGTATTCCTTTCATAAACCTATTTAGGAAGGGAGAAAGCAACAAAAGCAATACACCTGAACCCAGCATCAGGTAAGTAATAAAAGGATACAGATCAAAATTGTATGTTTTTAATAACTCTTCTAATGTAGCAGCCAGGTAGTTGCCAATGGCGAAGCTTGCCATCCACACACCCATCATGATGGACACGATTTTGTGTGGTGAAAGTTTGGTCACCATTGAAAGTCCGATGGGCGAGAGCATTAATTCACCAATGGTAAGCAATACGTAAACCACTACCAGCCACATGGGACTAACCAGTTCACCACCGTCTGCCTTGTTGCTTGCAAGGGTCATAATATAAAATGCTATGGCACCTATAAACATAGCCAACGCAAATTTTACAGGTGTGCGCGGGTTCATTCTATTTTTCGACAACCGCACCCATAACCAAGAGAAGATTGGCGCCAGCACCACAATGGCGATAGGGTTGACATTTTGAAACCATGTGGTAGGAATTAAAAAGCTGCCCACCTGGCGATTGGTATTTTCTTCGGCAAAAAGATTGAACGTACCGCCTGCCTGCTCAAAACCGGCCCAAAAAACAATATTAAAAATAGCCAGCACAATGATCACGATCACGCGCGTCCACTCTGTAGAACCAGTGGTGCCTTTTGCAATTGACATTAGGAGAAAACCGCCACCCCCAATAGCCAGTATCCAAATGATTACGGTTTGCATGGTAGATGATATAGCACCCCAGAAATACATAACTGCCACCACAAATATCACATTGGCAAGCGTATAAATAATAATATTTCGCCAGTCTTTAGCCACCAGTGAACTGCGCCCTTTTTCTGCTTCGCCAGGAGGCAATCCTAAATTAAGAAGTGTATTTTGGCGTGCATAAAACCAGATAACACCGATGATCATACCGATACCTGAAGCCAGGTAACCATAAGGCCAGCCAGCCCTTTCTCCCAGCGTGCCCGCAATAAACGGCGATAGGAATGCGCCAATATTGATACCCATATAAAAAATGGTAAAGGCCCCGTCTTTTCGCGGATCATTGTTATCATACAAATCGCCTACAATGGTGGAAATATTGGGCTTGAAAAAACCATTGCCCAGAATAAGTACGCCCAGGCCCAGGTAGAAAATCCATTTTCGGGCTTCCAGATCGGGTGTTATCCAATCAGAGGCGGCGGCTGCAAGCATAAACTGCCCTATTGCCATAGTTAGACCGCCTATGAAAATGGTAACCCGGCGACCCAAAACTTTATCTGCAAACCAACCTCCTATAATAGGCGTTAAATATACTAGGCCAGTAAAAATTCCGTATATTTTTAATGCTTCAGCTCTATCCATACCAAAGCCGCCGGTAGCCAGTTCTGCCGTAAGAAAAATAGTAAGCAAGGCACGCATACCATAGTAGCTAAAGCGCTCCCACATTTCAGTAAAGAACAAAGAGTACAGCCCTTTGGGATGCCCTTTAGCACCATCGGGGGGAATTTCGCTTTGCAGGTTAAGTTTTGAACTTTCTTTTTGCATATAACAAGTTTAATTATAAACAATAAAATTACGGAGCAAAATACTAAATAATCATTGTTTTTATTTAACCTTTTAATTATAAACAGAATTGTAGTATGGTTTTTGATTATTAATTTAACAATTCATATAGTTTTCTAAATCAACGCGCAGTTTCTATCCTATTCAGTTTGCGCATTCAAACAAAAATCAAGCTATGGCAAGAGTTCTAAACCACTCCGAACCGTTGTATAGTACCATTTCAGGTGTATGCAATCCTCTAAAGTATACCGATCGACAATGGATAAAAAATAATTCTAAAACGAAGCAATTACAATTGTACCAAGCCCTGCAGCAATATTTTTAATGATCATCTGATGTAATGATTTATAGTAAAGGAAGCCCTCTTAATGTTCATGTTAATGAAATTGCTGTGCCGTTATTTTAGTACATCTAAACAGTTCTGCCTACATCCCACTCCGTATGCATGAAGCGGGTCTGTATCAATCCAGTCTTATATAGATTATATCACACAAAAACAAAAAATTATGAAAAAACAAAAACTTTTATCCCCAACTCGATTCAGTACAGTCGGTAACAGGTATACCCGATCGAATAGCCCTCTGCTCAGGCACAGCTTTTTAATGTTGATAATAACGATGCTCTATTCGAGCATAAGTTTTACACAGGTAGCCACAGCGCCTAAAAAGCAATATTTACCAATTACTGACACTTATTTTCCCAGCCTTGTTGTCAGATCATCAACCGTGCCCATTCTTGGGGGCGATCATTTTGATAATATAGCTAATGTAACAAATGCCAATACGACTGATGCAGCCACTAGAACATTGACTGCACTTGATCTTACTCCTGTGTGGTTAGAGGTGGAGAACACCGCCAGTGAAGTATTTCCGGCAGGCAGCTATGCAGGATTTGTAGTTAATGAGTCTGTTTTGCAGTTAGGATTATTAAGCGGAACATCAATTGAAACCTATCTTGACGGCTCATTGCAGGAAACTGCTACGAGTACATCAATATTGAACTCGGGAATAAGTGATACTGCAAAAGTTGGTTTTATCACTACACTACCCTTTGACAGGGTCCGTATCAATTTTACGGGGCTGGATGTAAATATATTAACTGCTCTTTTAACTACTCTTGGTGCTGATGCAACTACACGAATTTATTATGCTGAAGTGGTGTTGTCCGATAGCTGGACCTTACCTGCCTGTAATAATTTAACGCCAGTGGTGCAAAACACATTTCCTGCTGTAGTTCAATATGGAACCAGTCTTACGCCTGCACTTGGAAATATTGCCGATGTGAACGCTATTTTAAACAATATAAATAATGTCACCAACGTCGTTAATTCAAACACAACCGATGCGGCCACTGTAACCACCAATGTTGGTGTAACAGGCGGCGCTTATATTTCCGTAAAACTTTTGCAGGACACTGTGCCTGCCGGCTATTTTGCTGGCTTTGATATTGAGGAAATCAGTCTTTTAAACCTTTCCTTATTGAACGGATTAACCATAGAAGTGCTGAATAATGGCACCGTTGTTCAAACCAATAGCGGCGTTAATCTTTTAGAAGCTGGAGTATTGAGCGGCAGTTCAAGACAAACGGTTGGCCTGATAGCGCAAGTGCCTTTTGATGAAATCCGAATCAGCTTCACTCAAGGCTTGTTGGGCTTAAACCTGGGGGTTATTGATGTGTACAACGCTGTTATAAAAAGCTTCTGCCCTCCATCACCCGAATTAGGCAGCTATACATTATTAGCTAATGGCACTCCAACAGCTAAGGGTATGGGTGTGGCCGTAAATGCCGACAGGTCAGGTTTAGTGGGAACTGAAATCTTAGGTTTCTCAGAATCATTGGACAATCTGGTGGATGCCGATTCTACAAATTATGTAGCCATTAACGGTAGTGTTTTGGGTCCTACCCTGGCCAGCAGTGCCACCTTATCTGTAATAACACCTGGTCATACTTTTGTAAATGATGAATATGTAGGCTTTATCGTAAGAGGTAATGCAGGATTGATTGATTTGGGAGCACTTACGGGCATAACCATTACTACTTATAATAATGGCGCACCTGGAGAAGTTGTATCCAATTCAAGCTTGCTTAACCTGAATGCGCTCGGTTTACTAACGATCAACTCAATACCAGGTGGCGATGGCATGATCATTGGCTTTAAAACCACACAAGACTTTGATGAGGTAGCCATTACTGTTGACGGACTTGCAAGTGTAGGTAATGAATTGCAGGTGTTTGGTGCATTTGTAGCCGATGGGAACCAGGTACTTCCTGTTACATTTGGCTTATTAAGCGCTATTGTAAAAGACGGAAAACTGATCGTATCCTGGAGTACCCTGTCTGAAATTAATAACCAGGAGTTCACGATAGAAGTATCTAAAGATGGTAAAACCTTCCATCCTATTGGAAAAGTTGGTACAAAAGCTCCTGATGGAAATTCTTCTTCAGAGTTAACATACAACTTTACCAAAGATTGGCAGCAGGTAGCTCTCTTATCGTTTGGTTCGCTTATTTCAGCTGTTGCCCTGTTTATGCTTGTAATGATGTGGCTACCGGGTATTAAAAGAAGAAAAATACTTATTGTCCCGTTGTTTGCCATCATCTTCAGTACTGCTCTGTACTCTTGTTCTAAAAAAGACCACAGTTTCGATCCGGGTACCGAATCAGTATTTGTGCGCATTGCACAGACCGATAAAGATGGCAAAACCACTTACTCTAAAGTAGTGAAAGCCGTTGTCCAATAATCAATAAAATAGATGTTTTCAAAGGTCGTTTTCAGCTGCTGAAAGCGGCCTTTTTTTTACAAAAACAAATTGCCCGCCAATACAATTTTATATAAAAAAGCATTTTGTTATACCTTCATTTAAGCTAAAAATATTTTATCAGCCATCCAAAACCATACATCGCCCATTTCGACCTCGATTCATTTTTTGTATCGGTAGAGATCCTCGCAAACCCTTCTCTAAAGGGCAAGCCTGTTATTGTAGGCGGCAGCGCCGAAAGAGGCGTGGTTTCCACATGTAGTTACGAAGCGCGAAAATTTGGCGTTCACTCGGCCATGCCCATGCGCACGGCCATCAGGCTTTGTCCACATGCTGTTGTTTTGCACGGCTCGTACAATAGATATACACAATACTCCGATGTTGTTACAGAGATCATCGCATCTAAAGTACCATTGTTTCAAAAAGCATCCATTGATGAGTTTTATTGCGACCTTACAGGTATGGATCGTTTTTTTAATGTGCCGCTATATACCAGAAACCTGCGTGACCATATCATAAAAGAAACAGGGCTGCCTATTTCCTGCGGGCTTTCATCTGCCAAATACATCAGCAAAATGGCTACCAACGAAGCGAAACCTAATGGTTTTTTAGAAGTGCCCCATGGAAAAGAAAAAGACTTTTTATGGCCGCTAAGTATTGATAAAATTTCCGGAGTGGGCAAACAAACAGAATCCAGGCTTCGGGCCATGGGGCTGCACACGCTGGGCGATATTGCTAAAACACACAAAACCGTTTTGATAGCAAAATTGGGCAAATGGGGCGACGCGCTTTGGAACAAATCGCAGGGCATTGGCAGCGCCGAAATTGAAACCAACTGGAACCAGAAAAGTATGAGCCGTGAAACCACCTTTCATGAAGACCAGTCTGATATTGCTTTTTTGCAGAGCCAACTGGTTGGCCTAACCGAAAGAAATGCTTTTGACCTGCGGCAGGATAATAAACTTACCGGTTGCCTCACTGTAAAGATCCGTTACAGCGATTTTGAGACCATCAGCCGTCAGGAAACCATTGGTTTTACCGCGCTTGATGATGAACTGATCGTAAAAGCCAAACAATTATTTGATAAATTTTATCAGAAAGGTAGGCCTGTACGTCTTGTGGGCATACGCTTCAGCCAACTGGCCGACAGTGGCATGCAAATGGATCTGTTTGGCAGGGATGAAGAAAAACTAAGCCTTTACAAAGCTGTAGATTATATTAAGAACCGCTTTGGCAATAAAGCCGTAACCAAAGCTGCTGCAAAAGGAAAGAAGTTATAGACTTGTTCTGAACATCTTAAACGCCACCAAACATATCGTGTAAACCTATTAATGAAGGCATACAGTTATATTTGCAGCATGAAGCGTACAATTCTTTTTTCCATAGTTCTCATAGGAATTTTGGCAGGTTTTGGCAGTTGGGGATTTATGGCACATCGCACTGTAAACCAGTTGGCTATTTATCAATTACCTAAACAAATGCAGCCTTTTTTTTATGTGTACAAAGACTCGCTTGTGTATAACGCACCCCGCCCCGATCAACGGCGCAATGCTGACAAAGACGAAGGCCACAAACATTTTATTGATATGGAATATTTTGGCCCAAGCCCTTTTGATTCTGTGCCACAACAATGGCAAGCAGCGGCTGCAAAATACAGTATTGATACAATGAAAACTTATGGCACACTGCCTTATGCCGTAATAACCACTCAAAAAAAACTCACCGAGGCTTTCAGAAATAAAAACCGCGACAGCATTTTGTTTTACGCTGCAGACCTGGGCCATTATATAGCCGATGCGCACGTTCCGCTGCACACATCATTAAATTATGACGGGCAACTAACAGGCCAGCAGGGCATGCATGATCTTTGGGAAACCACAGTTCCCGAAGCGGTGATAAGCAGCTACAACCTTAGCAGTAAGCATCACGCAAAGTACATATCAAACGTTACAAAGGCTATTTGGGATATTATTGAACACACCCATGCCCTATTACCCAATATGTTTGCAAAAGAAATTGAAGTATCAAAAAACTTTAC
>JAFAFV010000087.1 GCA_023423285.1 Bacteroidota bacterium | reverse complement strand
GAGCAGTTTAAAAATATGCGCGCACAGCAGGAAGCCTACAACCAGGCATCTCAGCAACAAACACCGCCTAAAGAAAGCCCTGAAGCAAAAGTGGGTGAGTATATTGAGTTTGAAGAGGTGAAATAGTAAAGCTTTACTGATCCCTTGTATAAGTATCACTTTCTTACATGCTACCCAATAGCCAATTATCTCCTATTTTTGAAAAGTTTCAATTAACTCCTGCATTTATGCCTGAACTCAGCGACAAAGGAATTTCATATAACGGCGGATTTTTTATGCTCATTGTGTTAGCGCTTGGAGGCATGGTATTGGGCGGGCTGCTTTCTGTGCCGGTTATCATGATGATGACCGGGCAAACCATTACATCAGTGGCAGAAATTGCCAGCAATCCTGCGTATTTCAGGGAACTGCAGATGATGCAAAGTGTGTCTGCCATTTTTGGGTTTTTAGTGCCTACCCTTGTAAGTGCTTCGCTGATGAGCAGGCGGCCTTTACTATTAACCGGTTTTAAGGGTGCAATAAATGGAAAGCAGGTGTTGCTAACCATATTGATCATAGGCTGCGGCATTGCCCTTAGCGGATCGCTTGCGTATGCTAGCTACCAGATACCTTTTCCTGCAGAATGGAAAGCCTGGTTTTTTAAGTTGGAAAGCAATTACATGAAAATGGCGGTGAATATCATCAATGTAAGTTCCCCGCTTGAACTTTTTATTTCGCTGATTGTGCTGGCCCTGGTACCTGCGGTATGTGAAGAAGCGCTGTTTAGGGGTGGGTTGCAAAATTATTTGTACAGAGGAACCCGACAAGTTTGGTTTTCTATAATTGCCGTGAGCCTTATCTTTAGCCTGGTGCATTTTTCGGCCTATGGCTTTCTTTCCCGGCTGGCTTTGGGCATCATACTGGGTTTGCTTTACCAATACAGCGGCAGGCTGTGGTTGCCTATACTGGCACATTTTATTAACAACGCGGCAGCGGTGTTGATGATCTGGTATCAAAAATCAAACGGCTTAAGTATTACCGAAATTATGAGCGACAGAGACGGCTCTTATGCAGGCCTTGCCGTTATACCTGTTGTAATTTATTTTTTTAGCTTATTTAAACGGGAGTCACGCAGCAATATCAATACCAATGGCGTTTAACTGGCAAATATTCTGGACAAGAGCTTTTACGGCTTTAATATTTGTGGCGGTAATGGCTGCCGGGTTGCTTTATAACGAATGGAGTTTTTTTGTGCTCATCAGCATCATACATTTTGGTTGCTGGCATGAGTTTGGCAAATTGATAGAAAAAAAATACCGCACATTTTTTCATCCTTATATCGTCTGGGGCTTTGCTCTCATAGGCTTTCACATCATCTTACTGTTTAGCGACGGACTGTTGCTAAGCTATTATTCAGTAAAGCACAGTTTTGCCTTATCTTTTTTATTAGCCGGTTCTGTATTGGTTTTGATGGGTGTTTTTAAAAAGTACAAAGTATCCTGGCAGGCTATTGGGGTGTTGGCGGCGGGCTTGTTGTATATATCAGTAAGCATGGGATTACTGCTGCATTTACGCCTTTCAGAAGACATCAAAGTATTGACTAATGAGGAATTATTATTAAACAAGCCACACGGGTTTTACATACCAATATTGATTATTGTTGCCATCTGGATCAATGACACCATGGCGTACCTCGTGGGTTCGGCCGTAGGTAAAACACCTTTTTCAAAAATATCGCCTAAAAAAACAATAGAAGGCACGATTGGAGGCATGCTGCTTTGCGTGCTGGGCATGACGTTGATGTTAAAAAATTGGTTTGAATGGCCTGTTCTTTTGGGAATATCGCTTATTGTTGCCGTCTTTGGCACACTAGGCGATTTATTGGAGTCTAAAATAAAGCGATCGGCAGGCGTGAAAGACAGTGGCAAAATTATGCCGGGGCATGGCGGCTTTTTAGACCGTTTTGATTCATTGTTGATTGCCGTACCAGTGGTGTGGTTGTTGCTTATAATCATCAAAT
This sequence comes from Bacteroidota bacterium, assembly GCA_023423285.1. Taxonomy (GTDB): domain Bacteria; phylum Bacteroidota; class Bacteroidia; order Chitinophagales; family Chitinophagaceae; genus Niabella. Next base: position 6,257 of record JAFAFV010000087.1, on the reverse strand, counting down.
AACTACCGGTGCATATCTGTTTAAAGGGTTACTGTTTTTATTTCAATTTCATTTTGATCTTTCGGCATGGCCAGATAAAGCTGATCAAAATAACGGTTCAATTGTTTAAGTGCATTGGTTTGCGCATCTGCCACATTTATCTCAAAATAAGAAGTTGCTGTGCCGTCTTTCACATCCCAATACATGTGCATGTTTTTCCAAAAGGTTAGGGATGTATCAAAAACCTTTTTATATGCTGTGTCTTTATTATTAGCCGCCATAGCAGTTATTATTTTTTGCAGATTCATATAGCCGCCGCCATTGTGACCTGAAAAAGTATTGCTGTAAGCCGGTTTTTTATTGCCGGAGAAAAACGCGTTTACATCGCCCTTTGTTCCAAACGCAAACCATTTACCTTCTGTTTTGTGAGTCAGTGTGTTTTGAGCTGTGTCTATTGCCACACTAATTTTATCTTTAAAATTTTTGCCAACCACATCTACCAATTTTTGAAAAGCGGCATCATCATTAATGGCTGTGCTAAAAACAAATTTCAAATCAGGTTTTTCATTTTCGTAAGTAATTGTTTGACCATTTTCCAAGTTGAAGGTGTCCATGTTTTTTGTAACACCATATCCTGTAACGGCAAAAGCCAGTTCGCCTGCGTTGGCTTTTACAAATTCATCTACACTGTAACCCGATAGTGCCATAGCAGCGTTGGCCATACCATCCATACCCAGCAATTTCAGCATTTCTTTTATGCCTTCAGGATTGTAGTTCATGGCAAAAGCCGCCAACACATTATCATCAGGCAATTTGCTTAGCAGTTCACCGCTTACCCGTTTGCCTGCATATTTTTTTAATAGATCTGCTAACAACTTATTATAGAATTGTGTGCCGCTCACTACTATTTTTCCATTTTCAAAATTGGCTTTGCCTGTAGAAATATTGCCTGCCAGCACATCGCCAATCTTCATCATAGCCATGGGGCCGGTCAGCATACCGTCATACAAATAACCACTGTTCATCCAGTAATGAAAATCTGCTTTATCATCAATCAGTTCAGCAAAGCGTTTATCACTGTCAAGCAGGTTTTTACCTTTCAGGTTAAAAATGTTTTTTGCAAAATGCCGCAGGCTGTCAAGCGAATATTTTTTCGCGCTGCTCTGTAGTGGTGGCATTCTTTTACCTGCTTTTTTGGTTTCAGAAGCATCCGCTACAAGTACAAAGATTTTATTGTTAAAGTAAATGGTGGCGTCGTCCTTCCCATCCATTCGGGCATAGTTAAGGTTGCCGTCTTTTTCAATAGTTATGCGGTTATTGCCTGCTGCAGTTAGGGTATTGCGAAACTGTTCTGCATTTTTCAATTTTCCCTGCAGCGCCAGGTAACCGCTGTTGCCGCTGCGTTTTAAAAATAATGTAAGGCTGCCATCGGTATCAAGGCCGAAATTGGCAGGATTTGCAAGGAGTTTTTTAGCCAGCGAATCGCGTCCTTGCTTTTGAACTTCTGCATACCACGAAGTTTGCTGTATTTCCTGCCACGAAAGTTTGGAAGCAAGCGAGGAGAGATCAGCATGTAATACAAAAGCTGCATCGGCAGGAATGAGTAAGCCTGTTTTGCCACCTTTATTACAAGCTGTAAATAACAATATTGTGTTGAGGCAGAGTAACGCCAGAATGTTGTATTTCATTTTAGTTATTTATTATGTGAATGCAATAAATGGTATGCTAAAATACAGATTCTGCACTGACAGCCTGCTGAAATTAGATGGGCGGTATGAACGTCAGGTAAACGTGGCGGTGAGTATACTATAAAAAGTCTAAATAAATTTGTAATGCCCTGTAGCGTTAAAAATATTATGCAACCAAAGCTAATAGTGTATAAAATAAGGCTGCTCCGCCAAGGTAAATACCTCCTAATACTAAAGAAACACGATTTTTCATATCTATCTCCGGTTTAATTTAAAAATATGTTTGTGTGCATATTTTTCAAAATTGATGCCAAAACAAAATTGCCCTTTTTATCAACTTATAAATTAAAGGCAGTCAGTTGGGCAAATGGCACCTGGCGCTGCTCGCCGGTGGATAGGTTTTTAATGTTAGCTACTTCCTGTTCCAATTCTCTTGCGCCAATGATGGCTACATAGGGAATGTTTTTACGTTCTGCATATTTGAACTGCTTGTCAAATTTCGTGTTCTCGTGAAATAATTCACAACCAATACCAGCCGCGCGCAACTGCATTGTTAGCTCAAAAGATTTGGCGGCTTCAGCTTCGCCCAAATTAAAAAACAAAATTTGTGTATGCCCCGCAACTTCAGCAGGAAAAGCGTCAAGCTCGGTAAGCACATCATAAATTCTGTCAACTCCAAACGAAATGCCTACGCCCGGAACGTTTGGTACGCCAAATAAACCAGTAAGATCGTCATACCGGCCACCACCGCCAATACTGCCAATTTGCACACCAATGGCTTTTACCTCAAATATGGTTCCTGTGTAGTAATTCAGCCCGCGGGCAAGCGTTGGGTCAATTATTAATTTAGAATTTGTAATTATTAATTTTTCATTGATGTACTCCAGTTCCGAAACGCCATTTAAGCCAGTTTCGTTGCCTGCAAAAAGATCTTTAAGTTGGAATAATTTTTCTTCGTTGCTGCCGCTAATATTTAAAAACGATTCAATGATTGTTATCTGCGCTTCATTAAGGCCGCGCTGTTGCAATTCTTCTTTTACTTTGCTCATGCCGATCTTATCGAGCTTATCAATGGCAATGGTAATATCCATCATCATATTTGCTCCGCCACAAAGCGCCGCCAGCGCGGCAAGCACTTTGCGGTTGTTCAGTCGAATTTCAACTGGTATGTTTAGTTTTTTAAAAACATCGGCGTAAATGGTGGCCAGTTCCAACTCATTCAGCAGTGAGGTGCTGCCTACCACATCAGCATCGCACTGGTAAAACTCACGGTAGCGACCTTTTTGCGGCCTGTCGGCTCGCCACACGGGCTGCATCTGATAGCGCTTAAAAGGCATGGGCAACTGGTGGTAATTCATGGCCACATAGCGTGCAAAAGGAATTGTAAGGTCATACCGAAGGGCGCGTTCAGTAATATCCTTACTGCTTTTGCCTTCGGTTATTTTAGCAAAACCCTGCTGCACTTTTTCTGCTTTGGCCGGATGATCAAGCCCGTTATTCAGAATCTTAAATATGAGTTTATCACCTTCTTCTCCATATTTGCCCATCAAAGTATCAAGGTTTTCCATAGCCGGTGTTTCCAGCGGCTGGTAGCCATACAGTTCAAATACGCCTCTAATGGTATTGAAAATATAATTGCGCCTGTGCACGGTAGTCGCGTCAAAATCTCTTGTGCCCTGTGGTATAGATGGTTTCACTTTTTTTGTTGATGGTTTGCAGTTACCTGTAACTGGTTATAAAGTTTCTTTTTTGTATTTGCTTATTAAAGCATCCGTTGCCTTATCAATCATTTCATAAGTGGTGTGGTAGCCAGGTTCAGCGCCATACCAGGGATCGGGTATGTCCTCATTACGGCCCGGTGTCAGTTCGTTCATCAGCAGTTCTACCTTGGCGGCATCATATTTATTTCCGGCGATCCATTTCATTTCATCTATTACATCGCCTGCCATAGCATATATTTTGTCGTACTTTTCAAAGTCGGAAGCAGAAAACCTGCGGGCGCATTGTTTACTGATATCAATACCATTGAGCTTTGCTACTTTTTGAGACAGTTTATGCGGGGCCTCGCCCATATGATAGCCATTGGTTCCGGCGCTGTCTACTTGCCAGTTAAGTCCGGCGGCACCAGCTTTATGCTGCAAAATGCCTTCTGCAAGCGGACTGCGGCATATATTTCCCAAACAAACCATTAAAATCTTCATGGCCGCAAAGTTAAGGGTTGCAAACCTGATGGTTACACGTTCAAAGGTGTTTTGTGCTGTGGTTTATACCCATTCAGGCCATAAAATAAAATATAGGCAGGTGATTGGTTGCGAACAGTAGGATGCAGACATTACAGCCATAGTATGCGTTTAAGGTAAATAATTGTTTCACTGGCTACCAATCTGTTTGTTTGAAAAAATTAAATCAGTTCATTCTGCCTCAAGCATCAGTTTAATGGCTTTGTTGGCTTCCTCTTTAATATTTGATTTTGCAGAAAGATCCCAAAGGTTTTGATTTTTTTGTTGCAGTGCAAGCGTGGTCACAATCCAGCTTTGCGTCCAGCCGGTAAGGGTATTCCACGCGCCCCAGCCCATGTCGGCATTAGAAGCCCAGTAATCCCAGCGTTGGTAATCAAACGCTCTGAACCATGCCCCGTCAAGCGCGGGCTGGGCAGCGCTGTTTACCTGTATCTTAACCAGGAAGTTTGCAATTTTACTTACCGCGTTTTTGTATTTGGAGTTGCCGGTGGCCGCGGCCGCCTCGTTAAGCGCAAAAAAGCCAAAGTTGGTAGTATAAAGCATGTCGGCTACGGGGTCGCCATTGCGGGCAATCAGCGGAGCTTCGTGTTTGCCGTAGTCTGCATTTGTTTTGGTAGCGCCATAGCTGCCTTTGCCGACCGAACCCAACTCTTCTCTGATGGCACCACTTTCATCCATGTTTTCAAGCAATTTGCTTACGATCAAATCCAGCCATTGCCGGTGCTGTGGCGTATCTTCTACCCGTATAAGCCAGGCCAGCGGCAGTATCATTCTGGCTCTTTCCTGCTGAATTCCATTGGTCCATTTCCAGTTGGGATAAGCATCCATGGTAATGGTGATGGCTTGTTTGGCCTTTTCCAAAAAAGGTTTGTAACCCGTTTTGTCGTATAACCATAAATAGCAGGCCCATATCCACGATTCGTAATGAGGATGAGGATTGATGAGTGTATCTTGCCGGATGGCAGCCAATCCTTTTTCATTGATCGCTGCATCAAACAGCTTGCCGCTGCGAAAACCGTTTTTGCCGGTAGTGCGAAAGTTTGCAATAATGCCTTCGGCAATATAACGATCCCAGTCATCTTTATTCAACAGCGCCGATGCACCAAGTGTGCCTAATAAAACCCTTGCATTATCATCGCCGTAATATATATTGGAATAAATGCCATTCGTGCTCCAGCCAATAAGACCGTAACTGGGGAATTTGGGATCGTTTTTATTGCCTGCCCTAAGATTTGAAGTTTTAAACAGATAGTTTAATAGGTTGGTGGCCACTTTTTGATGCTTTTCTGAAGCCCCGGCTAAAATGCTTATAGCATAAGCTGTTTCTGCGTTGCAATCTGCACGTATCCAGTAACGGTACATCTGCGAGCCATCTATAAGTATGCGCGACATATGCCCTTCCAGTAATCCTGATGAGCCGTCGCCCGATGGCAGGTTTAGGTCTATCGGCGGGCTTTCCAGGCCAATGTATTTTGTAAACTGGTCTTCCCAGGATGGATGAATGAGAAATTTACCTTTGTAAAACCAGTCAATTCCTTTATGAATGGCCTGCTGGTAATCCTGTGGGGATAGAACTTTCGACTTCTCATGCATGGGTTTTACCTGCAGTGGCCAGTTGTCAAGTTTCCAGTCAACAGACGCGTCTAAGTGGTGTAAAACATACTCCCACACTGGTTTTATGTGGTCAACAGGACCAAACCTTGAACTTAAAGCATTGCTCAGCCGTGTAGTTGCTACCAGTGTGTTTCCATACTGAAAAAGAATGGGTTCATGCTTCACATCGCTGATGCCGTACTGGGCTTTATCAAATCCGGCAACTTTAGCCACAATGATGAGCGGATTTTTTGCAGCCGACCTTACCACAAAAGCTTTGTGTAATCCGAAAAGATCAAGTGAATCTAAATTTTTAATCTTATTTGTTGCAACAACCGCTCTTTCAAGGTGCATTTGCATGGTGTCATTTTCTATGGCAAGTTTTGCTGATGCGGCAGGGTATTCTATAAATACCTTTAAATTTTTTCTGGCAATCAGGTCTTCCACGCCTTTTTCGAACTTCAGGCGAAGTTGCGGGTAATCATTTGCTACAAAAAGAACGCCTCCGCCATTTTTTGCTGCTTTCACGCCTTTTAGCTGATCTGTAAAAGTGCTGAAACTGTACTTATTCGCTTTCAAAATACCAGAAATATCATTATCGCCTTTTGAATAAATAACAATGTTTGTTTTTTTGGTTTGGCCTGCCGAATGATAAGTGCATAAAAATGTCAGAAGCAGTATGGCAATGATTCTCATGTTTAAAAAAAGTCAGGGTTTGAATTATTTTTAGTAATTGCCAAACTTATTGAATATTTTT
>JAFAFV010000083.1 GCA_023423285.1 Bacteroidota bacterium | reverse complement strand
TTTATAAAAGAAAAATTAACCGGAGCATGTTGTGGCCCATGGTAACACTTTTTTTGCTCGGCGGACTTACCGGCGCACTGGGCTGGATCATGGTAAAAAGCGGCGTTGGTACTGATTTGGTTTATGTGGATCACCTCAAGTTGGCTGTACACCTGATGTCGGCAGTGTTATTGTTTTGTTTTGTGATTTGGTTTGCTTTAAAGATCAGCTACCGGCGAACAGGTATTTACTCAACGCCGGGCACCCGAAGTTTTAATATTGTTTTACTCATACTTGTAAGCATTCAATTAATCTACGGAGCTTTTATGGCAGGCACTCATGCGGGTAAATCAGCAGTAACCTGGCCTGATATCAATGGCTCATTTTTTCCTGCCTTATTTAGTGAAAATGGCGGGGCTCTGTGGCACAATATAACCAGCAACCTCATTACCATACAGTTCATTCACCGCAACCTGGCTTACCTGATACTGGTACTTATCATTATTTTCACAGTTAAATTATACAACCAGCAAAAAACATCGCGGCTGTATAAAATACGCAATTTACCATTGGCGGTTACTATGGTGCAGGTGGTTTTAGGAGTAATTACGCTGGTTACGTATTTAAATGAAGACCACAGACTTTTGTTTGGTGTACTACATCAAATGTTCGGGCTGCTCACAATAGGTATATTGATCATTACGTTTTATTTTACAGGAAATAGAAGTCGGGAACGTAGGATATCTTAACTTTTTCACAACCTCTTATTCAAATAACTTTGATCGAAACATACCTTTTATGAGTAATTATCATAAGTATATAGCCGTTGTGTTTTTTTCGCTGTTAAGCCTGATGTTTTTTGTACAAGCATGTAAAAAGGATGAAGTAATTACAGGTGTGGTGGCGCGTGAAACTTACTGGAACAATACCGGCCATAACATGACGATAAGGAGTTTTATGAATGACCAGCTTGCCAAAACTTTTACCATAATCAACGAAGACAGCCTGATGATTGAAACATCAATTGACGCCGGGGCAGATAGTACAGGTGCACTGTTTCGTGCTGATTCAGTTGTTGTGGTATTTGCTGACGGTAAAACCTATTACATGACTGATACTACCCAGTCACAACTCAATTTTTTGCAGGTGAGAAGAACGATTTCGCCAAGCGGTAAAATACATTACTACCGCTACACCTTTACCGAAGCCGACTATAGCCTTGCCAAATAACTTTTAACTGAATCCCTGAATGCCATAGACAGGTTTCCATAACTTTACACAAATAATAACTGATATGAGACCAAAACCAATTTTAGCAGTTGTTGCCGTACTGGCATCGCTGTTTACAACTATTCATGCCAATGCACAATTTGGCATACGCGCAGGCGGAAATCTTTACAATGTTATCGCAAAAAACAATTTTGGAAACAACGCCTATGATAACCCTAAATTAAATAAAGGATTTCATTTGGGTGTAACTTACGACCTGCAGTTAGGCGAAAACTTTGCTTTGCAGCCGGCAGCCGTGTTTACCACCAAAGGTTACCGCATCCTTCGCCAGGAAGAAACGTATTCCATACAATCTAACATGCGCCCGTATTACATTGAAGTGCCCTTGAATATTTTATTTACACCCGAACTGGGCAATGGCAAGCTCATACTTGGCGCAGGGCCTTACGTGGCTTACGGCATTGGCGGCAAGGGTAAATATCACAGAAAAGATTTGATTCAAGGTGTTGTAATTGCTGACGTTCAGAATGCGGACCTTCAACACGTGAACGATTTTGCAGATGTTAAGGAAGGCAAATGGACGTATGCCAGACCTTTAGATTTCGGCATTCAGGTAGTCGAAGGATACAGGTTCAATAATCAGTTCTACTTTCAATTGATGGGGCAGTTAGGCCTGTCAAACCTCCGCCCAAGGACAAACGGCCTAACTCCTGACGGAAGACTAAAGAATATTGGAATGGCGCTTTCGCTGGGCTATACTTTTTAGCCTTTCAGATTTAGACAATTTGTAACTATTAAAGGGCTCCCGATTTTATTACTGGTATGCAAATTGTACAGGTTTGCAAGGTAAAAATCTGTATATATATGAAAAAGTTATTTTTGATTATTGCGTTTGTTATAGCAGGTTCTATGGCTAGTGAGGCACAGCGCACGCCGCCACGTCCTCCACTACCGCCGCATCCTACTGCTATTAAAAAGAAAAAACCATCAAGGAAAGTTCATAAGCCAGGCAAGCCGCCACGAAAAGCTGTTTATTCAGGCACTACAGCCAGGCGCGCCGATTTGAGGGGAGAGCATGAGCGCAGGGTTAAATCAAGACCGACCCCTCCCAGGCCACCTGCGCCGCCATTGCCACCGCGGCCGTAAATTATTGGTTTAAATCACGCTTGCAATTTGCAGGCGTTTTTATTATTACCTTAGCCGAATGAAAAAGTTAGTACTGATTATTGTATGCGCTATATCCGTATTTGAATTAGCGGCACAAAAAATTTCTCCCAATATAGTAGTTATTATTTCTGATGATCATGCCTACCAGGCAATCAGCGCCTATGGCAAAAACAGCCTGATGCAAACTCCATCTATTGACAGGCTGGCAAAGGAAGGTGCTTTGTTTACGCAGGCTTATGTCAACAACTCATTGTGCGGGCCCAGCCGTGCTGCTTTTTTAAGTGGAAAGTTCAGCCACGCCAACGGTTTTAAAGACAATGTGGTTTCTAATTTTGATTTCAATCAGGACATTTTTGTGAAGCGCTTACAAAAAATAGGCTACCAAACAGCCTGGGTGGGAAAAATGCATTTAGGTGATAGCATTCCACAGGGTTTTGATTATTATAATATTTTACCCGGGCAGGGGCAGTACTACAATCCCGATCTGATTGAAACCGGCAACGTAAGAAAAAACTACAACGGTTATGTTTCTGATGTAATCACCAATATATCAGAAGAGTGGTTGAACCGTCGCGACCGCTCAAAGCCATTTTGCCTGATAATTGGGCATAAGGCCACGCACCGCAACTGGATGCCTGACATACATGATTTGGGCAAATTTGATCACATCAATTTCAAGCTTCCTAATAATTTTTATGATGATTACAGTACAAGGGAGGCAGCTAAAATTCAGGATATGACTGTTGCAAAAACTATGCGTATGGGCCCTGATCTGAAAATGTTTGCCACAAAAGAAGAAGCAGAAAGAGGCCTGGCAATAAAAAGAATGAGGCCCGAGCAGCGAAAGGCATGGGATGATTACTACAACAAAATTTACGCCGATTTTAAACTGAAAGATTTAAAAGGCAACGCATTAACAGAATGGAAATTTCAGCGGTATTTAAAAGATTACCTTGCCACTGCCGCATCACTTGACAGAAATATTGGACATGTGCTGGATTACCTGGATGAGAATGATCTTACAAAAAATACGATTGTAATTTATATGTCAGACCAGGGTTTTTACATGGGAGAACACGGCTGGTTCGACAAAAGGTTTATGTATGAAGAATCGTTCCGCACACCAATGGTTATGCGCTATCCCGGCATAATAAAACCAGGCATCAACATCAGCAACATGATCATGAATATTGATATTGCTCCCACACTTTTACAGGTTGCTGGCGCCTCAATACCTTCTGCCATGCATGGCCGGTCTTTTTTACCAAAACTGCAAAATAAAAAATACCAGGAGCTGGATGCCATGTATTATCACTATTATGAAAATGGTGAACATGCGGTTTCCCCTCATTTTGGAGTAAAAACCAAACGCTACAAACTCATCCGTTTTTACGACAAAGTAGAAAGTTGGGAGCTTTTTGACTTACAGGCTGATCCACAGGAAATGAAAAATATTTACGGCACTAAAGGCCAGGAAAAGGTAACTGCGCAGTTGAAAAGCCAATTGCTAAAGCTTCTGAATAAATATGGGGATACTGAAGCTAAAAGAATATTTGACACACCCATTCAATAAAATAATCACTACAGTTTTAGCTGAACAATTTTTTAAAACAAGAAGAAGCCGTTATAAAAAAAATTGCAACATTGTTGCTTTTTTATTCTATTTTTGTTGTATGAAGTTTAAGATAAATTGGGATGCGTTAGGAATAACCGCTTCGCTGGCATGCGCCATACACTGTGCCGTATTGCCCTTGTTTTTAGTAAGCCTGCCGCTATTTGGCGTTAACATAATAGAAAATCACGCGTTTGAGGTGGGAATGATCGCACTAGCATTTATTGTTGGTATTTATGCCTTATGGCATGGATACCGCTGGCATCATCATAAATTGTTGCCTATAATTTTGTTTACATTGGGTATTGCCAGCTTAATTTTAAAACAGGTTTTTCATGAGCTTCACAACATATTTTTAGTGCCGGGAGTGATTTTTATAGTAGCAGGACATTTTTTAAATTACCGCTATTGCAGGCAGCATAACCATGCCCATGCCGATGATTGCGATCACGATCATTATTAGATCAAAATTTCGTATTGGATTTTTAAGCTCTTTTGCTTCAAAGATTAATGACATATGGAAGGAGAAATTATACTGATTTTTATCATCATATGCCTGATAGGCATCCCAGTTTTTCTTTACTCGTTTATGAGCAGTAAAAAAAATGAAGAAGACGAATAAAATTATCCCCTGATCTTTTCAACCCATTGTGCGAAAGCACTAATAAAAGTTTGAAAAATGGTTTTTGTCTGGTCAGATTGTATCTGTCCATTTTCATCAAATATATTTTGAATATTGGGCGTATAAGCTTCGGGCTGCTGCATCATGGGCATATTTAAAAATACAGCACATTGCCTAATATGGTGATTGGCGCCAAAACCACCGATGCCGCTAACTGAACCGCTGATCACTCCTCCGGCTAAACCTTCCCAAACGCTGCTGCCATAAGGCCTTGAGCCGACATCCAGCGCGTTTTTTATACTTGATGGCATGCTTCGGTTGTACTCTGGCGTTGCAAAGAGCACACCATCCATGTCCTTCATTTTGTTTCTGAAGTTTGCCCAGCTTTCAGGAGCGTTTTCTCCGTCAAGGTCTTCGTTGTAATGGGGCAGATCGCCTACTTCCACAAATTCTATTTCTAAGCTATCCGGCGCCATGGCTGCAATTTGATTAGCAATTTTCCTGTTGAACGATTCTTTTCTTAAGCTGCCAACAATTACGGCAATTTTTTTTCTGCTCATAGTGAATTTTTTACTTGATATAATGAACGGCAATAAAAATGCCAATACCCCAAAAGATTCTAAATCATATTACACCTAAGTTTTTAGAACTGTGCAAGCACCTAACAAATACTTATATTTAAAAACTAATATCAAAATGTAAATTTGGTGGTGAGGAATATTATTATAGAGTGAATTTTATTAAAAATGAGATATTGTCTGCTTTTATTTTTACAAATCATCTGTCTTGCATCAACAGCCCAAACGCTTATTGCACACAATCTGCGCTGCGAATACCGGGCAAACCCTTTAGGAATTGAAACTGAAACACCTGCGCTGAGTTGGGAGCTGCAATCTTCTGGAAGGAATATTATGCAAACAGCCTACAGAGTATTAGTTGCTGACGATCCGGTGTTGATTATGCAGAATAAAGGAAATATTTGGGACTCGAAAAAAATATACTCTGACCAATCTTTACAAATTAGCTTTAATGGTAAACCTTTAAAAAGCGCTAAAAAATATTATTGGAAGGTAATAGTATGGGATAATAAAGGCCACATATCCGAAAGTAAAATTGTTTATTGGCAGATGGGCCTTTTGCAACCTTCTGACTGGAAAAATGCCCAATGGATTGCCTACCAAGTGCTTCCAAATGACAAAGTCATTTTTCCTTTTATTCATATGGGTGGCCCGCAAGAATGGGGGAAAAGAGAAAACATATTACCACTTTTTAGGAAAGAATTTTTAGCTGAAAAACCCATAAAATCGGTTACAGCGTATGTTTCCGGCCTCGGGCATTGTGAGATGTTTGTGAACGGTACAAAAACAAGTGACCACTTTTTAGACCCCGGTTGGACGCAGTATAATAAAAAAGGTTTGTATGCAATTTATGATATTACAGAACAAATAAGGCAGGGCGAAAATGCGGTAGGTTTTATGCTTGGTAACGGGTTTTATTATATTCCGGGTGAGCGGTATCGTAAATTAACAGGAGGGTTTGGTTATCCAAAATTGAAAGCTCGTATTGTAATCAATTATACAGATGGCAGCACGGAAAGTATTGTAACAAATAAAAGCTGGAAAACTGCTGCATCTCCAATATTCTTTTCAAGTATTTACGGGGGCGAAGATTATGATGCTAATAAAGAACAAACTGGTTGGCTTAATACTGGTTTTAACGATACTGAATGGCAGCAACCCTATGAAACTACGGGACCAGTATTAAATGCACAAATAGCTTATCCGCTAAAACATTTCAATCGTTTCAAGCCATTAAAAACTAAACAACTTGATAACGATAGTTGGTTTATTGACCTGGGACAAAATTTTTCTGGTATACCCTTTATAGCCGTAAGCGGTAAAAAAGGAGATACGGTAAGGATTACACCAGGCGAATTGATAAACGAGGATTATAGCATCAACCAACGTGCCTCCGGAGGTCCGCATTATTATCAATATGTTTTAAAAGGAGAAGGGATTGAAAAATGGCAACCACAATTTACATACTACGGTTTTAGGTATTTGGTGGTGGATGGTGTTACAATGGAAAAAAACAGCCCAAGCATACCCCGCCTTCATGACGTGGGAGGCTTGCACACAAGATATGCAGCGCCGGATGCCGGTAGTTTTACAACTTCATTTGGACTTTTCAAGCAAATAAATGAATTGATAAAGTGGGCTATGAAGAGCAATATGGCGAGTGTATTAACCGACTGTCCTCACCGCGAAAAATTAGGCTGGTTAGAGCAATATCATCTTATGGGTAATTCGCTGCGATATAATTATGATATTGCAGCACTTTGTAAAAAAATGGTGACTGATATGCAAATGGCGCAAACAGAAGAGGGCCTTATACCCGATGTTGCTCCTGAATATGTCCATTTTATCGGCGCTTTTCGCGATTCACCAGAGTGGGGAAGCGCGGGTGTAATTTTACCCTGGTACATGTATCAATGGTATGGAGATAAAACAGTACTTTCCGATGCATACCATATGATGCAGCGTTATGTAACTTACCTGCAATCAAAAACTGATAGTCATATCTTGTATCACGGCTTGGGAGATTGGCTTGATCTTGGCCCTGGCCCTTACGGCCCTTCGCAATTAACACCCCCTGGTATTACGCCCACAGCAATTTTTTATTATGACTTGCAGATAATGAGTAAAGTGGCGAAGCTTTTAAATAAAGAAACTGATGCATCAAATTATGAGAAGATGGCTTTAGAAGTGAAAAATCAGTTCAATAAGAAGTTTTTCAATTCGCAAACTAAACAATATGGTTCTGGTAGTCAAACTGCCAATGCGATGGCCTTGTATATGAATCTTGTGGAGCCGCAATACAAACATGCCGTACTGGAAAATCTGATCTCTGACATTAAACTGAAAAATTTATCTGCTGGCGATGTGGGCTACCGCTACGTGCTGCGAACATTAGAAAATGAAGGACGTTCTGATGTGATTTATGGCATGAATAGAAACTCAGATGTGCCTGGTTATGGGTATCAAATAAAAAAAGGCGCTACTTCGCTAATTGAGGACTGGAAAGGCACGCCCGGGGTATCTCAAAACCATTTTATGTTAGGCCATCTGATGGAGTGGTTTTATTCAGGCCTGGCGGGAATCAGGCAGGCGCCAGATGCTGTGGCGTATAAAAAAATTGAAATTCGCCCGCAGGTAGTAGATGGCATAGACAATGCATCAGCTTCATATAACGCTCCATACGGTATAATAACAAGCGGATGGAAAATAGACAAAGGTGTATTTCATCTCAACGTGCAAATACCTGTAAACACCACTGCTATCATTTTTTTTCCTGACAATTTAAAAAAAGCTCCTGTTGCTATCGGCTCAGGAAAATATAGTTATAAAATACCAATAAGAAAATGATGATCAGGTGGCACTAACAAATTGTTTTAAAAACCTCACGTCGTTTTCGCTGAAAAGCCTGATATCGTTGATGCCATATTTTAAAAGAGCAGGCCTCTCCACGCCCATGCCAAAAGCAAAGCCAGTGTATTTGTTTGCATCAATGCCGCAGTTTTCCAGCACATTGGGGTGCACCATGCCGCAGCCTAAAATTTCAACCCAGCCTGTTTTTTTGCATATATTACAACCTTTGCCGCCGCATATAAAGCAGCTCACGTCCATCTCTGCACTTGGTTCAGTAAAAGGAAAGTAAGATGGGCGGAAACGAACTTTTACATCTTTACCATACATTTCCTTCACAAAAAAGTAAAGGGTCTGTTTCAAATCGGCAAACGATACATTTTCATCAATATACAAACCTTCTACCTGGTGAAAAAAGCAATGGCTGCGGGCGCTGATGGTTTCGTTGCGGTATACGCGTCCGGGGCAAATAACCCTGATGGGTGGTTTGCTTTTTTCCATTTCATGCACCTGCGTATTACTGGTGTGTGTGCGCAAAAGCCAGTCTACCGCAGCGTTAGAGCCTGCTTCAACGTAAAAAGTGTCCTGCATATCGCGCGCAGGGTGATGCTCGGGCATGTTAAGTGCAGTAAAGTTGTGCCAATCATCTTCTATTTCCGGGCCTTCGGCCACTGCAAAGCCCAGGCGTTGAAAAATGCTGATGATCTTATTTCTCATCAGTGAAATAGGGTGCCTGCTTCCAATGGGGGTAGCATCGCCGGGAAGTGATAAATCTATAGTATTTGCTGCAACGCCTGCTGATGAAGTTGAGGCTTCTTTCAGTTCGTTAAATCTGGCTTCGGTAAAAAGTTTGAATTCATTCAAAAGCTGGCCAGCTTCTCTTTTTTGCTCATTGGGCACTTGTTTCATTTCGCTCATAATGCTTTTTACAATGCCTTTAGTTCCCAGCCATTTAATGCGAAATTCTTCTACCTGCTTTTCATCTGCAGCGGTAAAAGCCGCTATTTCATTTTTATACGAATCTATTTTATGTATCAGCTCCTGCATAGTGCGCAAAGATAGTAAAATGGATGTAGTTGGTGGTAAGAGCTGAGCCCTATATGTGCTTAAAAATGCGGCGTATTTTGTAAAAACTTGTTTCTGCCTGCAGGATATGGAATACTATTGCCGGTACTTTTTGTGGCCTTTCCATTTAAAATATTTATCACCTTCATAGAAATGGTCAGTAGCTCATCATTTCGCCTGATGATGAGCTTTACTGTGCCGGTGGCAGATTGTAGTTCCTGCTTTAAATGATTGATGTTTAAAGTAACAAGATTATTGACACCAATCACTTCGTCGCCATACTGCACACCTGCATGGTGCGCCGGGGAGTTTTCAGGTATTTGACCCGTAACCACTTTTCCATCAATAAGATACAATTCAATACCGGAGTAGGCGTAATCAAATGGATCGCGAAAACGGGTGTTGGGAAGCAAGTGAATTTGTTTTTTATTGTAGTTTAATATGCAGTTGAACCTTCTAAAAATGTCGTTCCCAATCAATCCGCCCAATGTGGGGTATGAAGTGACGTTGTATTCATCTTCAAAAATATTGATTGGTACGTTCCTAAACCTATATGGCCCAATTTTTAGTTCCTTCATTACACTCAGGTAAATATCCACTTTGCCACCCAGGCCTTCGCCCTGTTTCTGATACTTGGTACGTTTTGATTTTAAGAAAGCACTGTCATCAATATAATCCTGCGAAAAAAGTACGGTAAGCCCGGCGCCTATATCAAACAGGTAATTCATAGTGGCAGACTTTTCGTCTTTTACCTTTGCTGTAGCCAGTGGCAACGTATTCATACGGGGTGTGAAAAGATACCCACCACGCGGGTATTTGAAGGTTCCGTTGCTCCAAAAAGACAATTCGCACACATCATAATTGATTTTTACAATGTACAGGCTTAAAACAGAGTAGCCAATAACGCCATCAATTTTTTCACCATATAGGCTTGAAAGCACACTGTAATCCACTACATGAAAATTGAGGCTATCAATTAAGAGATTATTAATTTTAAGCTTTCTGTTCATCAAAAATCCTACTTTTCGCAGGCCGCCAATGCCACGGATGATACGCTCGGGCTTTGAAGGCTGTAATCCTAAGCCAACCACGGTTGCAGAGTCGAGCGAGATACCGCCACTACCAGTGTCAAGTATAAAGGTCAGCGAATCGGTAAAGTTCTCAAAAAGCGCCTTTAAAACAATTACGCCACCCGTAAGTTGTACAAATTTTATTTTAGTCAATTCTCTTGCTGGTGGGTCAATAAATTCTTCCTGGGCCGCTACGCTTACAGAAAACAGTAGCCAGACAATAAACAATATCGTTAGCCTTTTTTTCAAAAAATTTTAAAAATAAGGGTACGTTTAAAGATACAACTAATATGCTCCTATGGTAAATTAATAGCTGCTGTTTTTGCTTACATTTGCAGCTACTTTTAACTTATCTTACATGCAATTGAAAGAATTATATAAAAAAGCGGCGCAATTTGAGTTTTTAAGTGTGGAGGAAGGCGTTTATTTATACCACAACGCCCCGCTGGCCGACCTGATGCTGATTGCAGACGAACTGCGTAAAAAGCAGGTACCTCATGGCAAAGTTACCTGGCAAATAGACCGTAATGTAAACACTACCAATGTGTGCATCGCCAACTGCAAATTTTGTAATTTCTACCGCATACCCGGCCATCCCGAGGCATACATCACCGATATGCCTTCTTACCGAAAAAAAATTGAGGAAACCATAAAATATGGCGGCGATCAGTTGCTGCTTCAGGGCGGCCACCACCCCGACCTGGGCCTTGAGTTTTACGTTAAAACCTTTCAAAATATTAAAACCGAATTTCCTGACATTCGCCTGCACGCTTTAGGCCCGCCGGAGGTGGCGCATATCACTAAACTTGAAAAAAGCACACATGCAGAAGTATTGAAAGCATTGAAAGAAGCGGGTATGGATTCGCTCCCGGGTGCAGGTGCTGAAATATTAATAGACCGTGTTCGCAGATTGATCAGTAAAGGCAAATGCGGTGCGCAGGAGTGGCTAGATATTATGCATGAAGCGCATAAACTTGATATTACCACCAGCGCCACCATGATGTTTGGCCACGTTGAAACTATTGAAGAGCGCTTTGAGCATCTTGCAAAAATCCGCGAAGTGCAAAGCCGCAAACCAGATCATGCAAAAGGTTTTCTGGCCTTTATTGCATGGACGTTTCAGGATGTGGATACACTGCTGGCGCGAATAAGAGGTGTACACAATCTTACTACCACTGAAGAATACATTCGCATGGTGGCGCTTTGCCGCATCATGCTGCCCAACATTAAGAATATACAGGCTTCCTGGCTTACGGTGGGGAAGGCCACTGCGCAATTATGCCTTCATGGTGGCGCAAATGATTTTGGCAGCATCATGATTGAAGAAAACGTGGTAAGCGCAGCAGGAGCGCCGCACAGGTTTACTTACCGGTCCATTCAGGATGCTATAAAAGAAGCAGGTTTTGAGCCGCAACTACGCAATCAGCAATATGAGTGGCGCCAGATACCTGAAACCATTCAGGAGCAGGTGGTTGATTATTAGATATAAAAAATACACCTTAAAATTTTAAAGCGTATTTTCTGTAAGTGCTCTATCAATAGCTTACTGCAAGTCTCCTTTAGGAGAGTTGCCTTTGAAAAAAAATTTTAAGAGACTGATAATTTTCGAGACAACCTCTTCTAACTGTTTTTTATCTTTCGCCGCAAGTTTATTTTACTCCCTTCACATACTTTTCAAGCCACTGGTGTTCTTCCCAAAGCAGGTGCAAAAGGTTTTCTTTTGCCGCATACCCGTGCGACTCAAATGGCAGTTGTACAAACCTTACAATGCCGCCGTGGCCTTTAATCGCGTTAAACAACCTTTCACTTTGCATAGGAAAAGTCCCTGAGTTATTATCGGCTTCGCCGTGAATCAATAACAACGGGGTTTTTATCTTATTCGCATAGCTAAAAGGGCTCATGCGGAAATACACTTCCGGCGCCTGCCAATAGGTGCGTTCTTCATTCTGAAAACCAAACGGTGTAAGTGTGCGGTTGTAAGCGCCGCTGCGTGCAATGCCTGCTTTAAATAAGTTGGTATGCGCCAGTAAATTTGCCGTCATAAAGGCGCCATAGCTGTGCCCTGCCACGCCCACCCTGGTGCTGTCTCCAATTCCCATGGATGCAATTTTATCAATCGCTGCTTTGGCGTTCCATTCCAGTTGTTCCATAAAATTGTCGTTGGGATATTTGTCGCCCTCTCCCACAATCGGGAACTCGGTGGCGTCCATTACGGCATAGCCAACTAATGCAAAGGGCACAAAGCTACCATAATTCGTCAGTGTAAAAGTATTTTGGCTGCCGCGAACCTGTGCCGCATCAGCCGCGCTTTTATATTCACGCGGGTAAGCAACAATCACTACGGGCAGGCGGCCATGTTTGGCAGGGTCATAATCTTTAGAAACATAGAGGTTGGCGGTTAAGTCTACGCCGTCCTGCCTTTTGTACCTGATCTTTTCCATTCTCAGGTTGCGCAGGTCGGGTTGAGGATCAGGAAACGTGGTGATAGCCGCTGAACTTTGGTCTGTACCAGAAATGATAAAATAGTTGGGTGTATTCACATTGCTTTGCTTACTGGTGACAAACTGAACAGGTTGGTGCGACAATAGTTTTACCGGAACTTCATAGTTAGGATCGCTGCTTTGCCATAATTTATTTTGTTCAAGCGTGTTAAAATCAAACGTACTTACAAAAGGGTAGCTGCCCTTGGGTGAAGCGCCCTGACCGCGCATAACAAATTTTGAACCTTCAACAATCAAAGGCACCTGCCTGCCATATTGGTTTCTAACAGAAAAAGGTGTTCCCGGATCGCTATACGCGTCATTAATACTTCTATCGCTCAAAGTTTTTAACGCGCCTGTTTTCAGGGCAAGCATTTGCCATATGCGGCGTTGTTTTGAAAAAGACCCTTGTGTAACCAACGCTTTATCATCATCAATAAAGCTAACGCTGTAAAGCCTCATTGCGGTCTTGGTAATGGTATCAGGATTTGCTGTGAAGGGTGCTGCAACACTTATGTATGCGTCATGGTTTGGCACCTCATTTTTAATCAGGCCGCTGTCAAGTGGCACGATCCATCCAATTGTATTAGGTTTTGTATCTACCCAGCCAAAGCGGCGGGGTGCGTTTAGCACATTATCAAAGCCGCTGGGCGATAGTTCAGAAGAAGGAACAGATGCCAGCTTATTTACCAATTTCCCATTTGCATCCCACACTTCCACTATTGATGCAAACCCATAAGCAGGTACCAGGTAAGAAAGTGTGCCTTCTAATTTTTGTATAAGTAAATATTTTTTATCAGGCGATGCGCTAACAGAGTTGTAGTAACCTGCATTGCCAATTTTGCGCTCCACACCATTTTTATTTGCGATCAATTGTGCTTTTGTAAAAAAGCGGTAAAGGTCTTCATCATATTTGTTTTTGATTAGATCCTGATAGGTACGGCTTGCAGCCACCTTACCCAGATTTTGCTGTACCACAGGGCCCGCAGGTGCGGCTGGCAGCCCAGGCGCTGCAGATGGCAGTGCGGTGGTGCCATAATATAAAAGCGTTTCATTATCGAACCAGCTGAAATAAATATCCTGACTGATGTTGAGCGGAGTTTTATTGATTTTGGAAGCCGTTAACGTTTTTGTATCTATGGTGTAAAGGTCAACAGCCGTACGGTTTTCCTGTATAAAAGCCACTTTATTGCCAGCAGGGTTCCAGGCGGCATCCAATACTTTTAAATTGGCAGGAAGGCCTTTGATGGCCAATTCTTTGCCTGTTGTTAAATTTTTAAAAGAGAGGCCGTTGTAATTATTCGTTCTGCTGGGGCTGAAGTTGGCCGGATTAATGCGTAGGCCTGCCAACCGAAGTTCTGGTTGCGCAAGGTCTTCTACAGTTGGCGCGGCACTGCGCTGCATGATGAGCATCCAGTCGCCATTTTCATTAAACCTTACCACAGGATTGAACGTGGCAAGAATGAGCTTTTCAATCACTGAGGGAGGCTTTTGGTATTGAACACTTTCCTGGGCAGTAACTGCAGCAGATATAAATACAGTTATAATTAAAATTAACCACCTCTTGAGCATAGCAATTAAATTTTGAAAACGAAATATAAGGTTTTTGGCCGGTTCATTCATATTATTTATAGGGGTAATCAGGTTAAAAATTTGTATTTAAAAATATGTAGGGCAGGAAATTAGTTGAGCAAAAGCTATATATTAGCAAACTAATTCTTGTCAACAAAACGAATATCTTAAAATTAAACCCAACGCCATAAAGTACTTATGAGCCAAAAATTTAAATCGCAGGCCGAGCACGATGCCCATGTAGAAAAGCGAAAAAAGAACAGTACTATCTGGAGTGTAATCACAGCATCATCTCTGGGAACTTTAATTGAGTGGTATGACTTTTATATTTTTGGCAGCCTTGCTGCCGTGCTTGCCACTAAGTTTTTTCCTGCAGACAATCCAACGGCTGCATTTCTTTCAACACTCGCCACATTTGCTGCCGGATTTGTAGTAAGGCCCTTTGGTGCATTGTTTTTTGGTCGATTGGGAGATATTATAGGCAGAAAATATACCTTTCTGGTCACACTGCTTATAATGGGCGGCGCCACGTTTTTAATCGGGTGCGTACCCAGTTATGAATCAATTGGTTACCTGGCGCCTGTGCTGGTGCTGCTGCTAAGGCTTTTGCAGGGCCTGGCCCTGGGTGGCGAGTATGGTGGGGCTGCAACTTATGTAGCCGAATATGCTGAACCGCACCGCCGGGGATTTTGGACCTCGTGGATACAAACCACGGCCACGGCCGGTTTATTTGTATCGCTTATTGTGATACTGGTTACCAAAACATCACTTACGCCTGAAGAATTTGACAGTTGGGGATGGCGGGTTCCTTTCTGGATATCTATTTTAATGGTAGGTGTGTCTTACGTGATCCGTAAGAACATGAAAGAATCTCCTCTGTTTGCAAAAGCCAAAAAAGAAGGCAAAACATCAACCAATCCTTTAAAAGAAAGTTTTGGCAATAAGTTCAATTTCAAATTTGTGCTGCTGGCATTATTTGGCGCTGTAATGGGGCAGGGCGTTATCTGGTACACCGGGCAATTTTATGCCATGAGTTTTATGCAAAAAGTGATGAACATTGATTCTGCACAGGTAGATTCTCTTATGGCTACAGCTTTATTTCTGGCTACGCCGGGTTTCGTTTTATTTGGCTGGTTATCTGATAAAATAGGTAGAAAAACAATCATGATGGTAGGGATGCTGCTGGCTATTATTGCCTATAGGCCCATCTATTCAAAAATGTTTCATAGTGTAAACCTGAAAGATAAAGTGGTTGCCACCGATGGTGTTAAAGACCACCGAAAAGCATTTGCAAATGATAATATTGCGGGCGACAGCATTGTTCACTACTCGCGCTTTACTACATTTGCTGATGGTACCCTTTTAAAAACGGATAGTATTATACATACAACTGCTGCAGATATAAAGCCTGTAGTGAATAATACAATTACGGTGAACAGCGATACGCGCTGGCATCTTGTTCTCCTGGTATTTATACAGGTAATTTTTGTAACGATGGTTTACGGGCCAATTGCAGCCTTCCTTGTTGAAATGTTCCCAATCCGAATCCGCTATACTTCCATGTCATTGCCCTATCATATTGGTAATGGTATTTTTGGCGGCCTACTGCCGGCAGTTGCCACTTACCTGGTAACTAATGCGCGCAATACCGGGCACATAGAGTGGTATTTACAGGGGCTTTGGTACCCTATCATAGTAGCTGGCGTGTGTTTTGTCATCGGTATGATCTATCTGGATAATAATAAGAGAAATTTCAATGAATGAAACATTGTTAAATTATTTACTTAAATACATACTTCTGTCTTTATACAGTTTTCTAAAGTAGGGATCTCTCAGGTCTTTAATAAAGCGGATAGCCTCGCCGGTGCTTTTCATTTCAGGACCTAATTCCTTATTCACATGTGGGAATTTATTGAAACTAAACACAGGTTCTTTAATTGCAAATCCATCCAGCCTTTTCTCAAATGTAAAATCAGAGAGTTTGCTGGCGCCTAGCATGACCTTTGTAGCAATATTGAGATAAGGAATGTTGTAAGCTTTTGCAATAAAAGGTGTGGTGCGGCTGGCGCGCGGGTTGGCTTCTATTACATACACGGTGCCGTCTTTTATTGCAAACTGAATATTGATCAGACCTTTTATATTCAGGGCTTTTGCAATTTTCTCAGCATAATACTCCATGGTGGTCACTTCCATAGGGCTTAGGTTGAACTGTGGCAGCATGGCATGGCTGTCGCCACTGTGAATACCAGCCGGTTCTATATGTTCCATCACGCCCATCACATGAAAATCGGTACCATCATAAATCGCATCAATTTCGGCTTCCTGGCAACGGTCCAGAAAATGATCAATCAAAATTTTATTACCGGGAATGTGCTTCAACAAGCTTACTACCGCTTTTTCCACCTCTTCATCATTTAGCACAATACGCATTCTTTGCCCGCCCAGCACATACGACGGGCGCACCAGCACAGGATAACCCACGCGGTTGGCTACTTCCACGGCTTCATCCACGTTCCATGCTGTGCCATAATCCGGATAAGGAATTTTCAGTTCTTTCAGCATATCACTAAACCGGCCGCGGTCTTCGGCAATATCCATGCTGTCGAAAGAGGTACCAATAATATCTACACCTATGTTTTTTATTTTCTCTGCCAGCTTCAAAGCAGTTTGCCCGCCAAGTTGAACAATAACGCCCACCGGTTTTTCAAACTCAATCAACTCGCGCACATGCTCCCAGAAAACCGGTTCAAAGTACAGCTTGTCAGCCATATCAAAATCCGTACTAACTGTTTCGGGGTTGCAGTTCATCATAATCGCTTCGTAGCCGGCTTCTTTCACGGCCAGCAAGCCGTGCACACAGCAGTAATCAAATTCAATCCCCTGTCCAATTCGGTTGGGACCGGAGCCCAGTACAATTACGGCCCCTTTTTTATCAGCCCTGCGGGCCGAAATGGCCGATTCATTTTGCACAATGCCGGCATCTCCGTTAACAGATTGCAGAGGGCGCTCGAAAGTAGAATAGAAATAAGGCGTTTTAGCTTCAAACTCGGCGCTGCACGTGTCAACCATTTTGTACACACGGTTTATACCCAGTTCTTTTCTTCTGTTGTACACCTCATCTTCGTTGTAATGTCCCAGTATTTCACTAATCTGTGCATCGCTGAACCCATTGGTTTTGGCTTCCCTGAAAAGTTCGGCCGGTAAGGTACTTAACTCATATTGCTCCATGCGTTTTTCTATCTCACACAACTTCTCAATTTCTGAAAGAAACCAGCGATCAATACCATTGGTAGCTTTTGAAATAGTGCCTTTAGAAATACCAGCCATGAGCGCATCTTTAATACGAAAGATCCTGTCCCATTTCGGCCTTTTCATATATTCCACCAGGTCTTCGGCTTGCATCATGCTTTTGCCGTAGTACCCCAGGCCAATGGCATTATTCTCCAGGCTCTGACAGGCTTTTTGTACCGCTTCATTAAAGCTGCGGCCAATGCCCATTACTTCGCCCACGCTTTTCATTTGCAGGCCAAGCGTGTCGTCGGCGCCTTTAAATTTATCAAAGTTCCAGCGGGGAATTTTTACGATCACATAATCCAACGCGGGTTCAAAATAGGCAGAGGTAGTTTTGGTAATTTGATTTTCCAACTCATCAAGATTGTAGCCAATGGCCAGCTTAGCGGCAATTTTGGCAATTGGATAACCGGTTGCTTTTGATGCCAATGCTGAAGAACGGCTCACACGCGGGTTAATTTCAATAGCGATGATCTCTTCAGTTGCTGGGTTCATGGCAAACTGTACATTGCAACCACCAGAAAAATTACCCAGGTCGCGCATCATCATGATGGCTGTGTTTCGCATCAGTTGCATACCCGAATCGCTCAGTGTCATGGCGGGCGCAATAGTTATTGAGTCTCCTGTGTGCACTCCCATCGGGTCAAAATTTTCTACCGTACAAATAATACACACGTTGTCGGCGCTGTCGCGCAAAAGTTCCAGTTCAAATTCCTTCCAACCCAGCACAGCTTGTTCTACCAGCACTTCATGTATGGGAGAGGCTTGTAATCCGCGGTTCAGGGCTTCATCCAGTTCGGTCTTATCGTGCACAAAACCACCGCCGGTGCCGCCCAGTGTAAAGGAAGGGCGAATAACCAGCGGAAAACCGATCTCCTGCGCAAACTCTTTTCCTTCTAAAAATGAATTGGCTGTTTTGGCAATTGCAACCGGTACGCCAAGTCTCAGCATCCATTGGCGAAACTTTTCACGGTCTTCTGCTTTATCAATAGCCCTTATGTCCACACCAATTAATCTCACATCGTATTGTTTCCAAATGCCCAGGTCTTCCGCTTCTTTTGCAAGGTTCAGCGCTGTTTGTCCTCCCATCGTTGGCAGCACAGCATCAATATCATTTTCCTGCAGTATTTTTTCAATGCTATCCACTGTTAATGGCAGCAGGTACACCCGGTCTGCCATCATAGGGTCTGTCATTATGGTGGCAGGGTTGCTGTTTATCAAAATTACTTTGATGCCTTCTTCGCGCAGGCTGCGGGCTGCCTGTGTGCCTGAGTAATCAAACTCGCAGGCCTGGCCAATAATAATAGGCCCTGAGCCGATAATGAGAACCGATTGGATGGATGGGTCTTTTGGCATTTTTTATTTTGTCGATGGAATGAAAAAAAATAAATCGTGCAAATGTACGGCATTGAAAAAAACGCAGATGTGTTTTTTTATAAATATTTCCTGAACCGAAAAGGGCTATACTGCCCGCCCATGCATGTTTACGGCCATTGTGAGATTTTTTTTCAACTATTCTTGCCGTAATTTTACCATAAATGCGTGCGCGATCAGAGCAAATTCTTAAAGAGTATTTCGGTTTCGATTCGTTTCGCCCGTTGCAGTTGGAAATTATTACCGCTGCACTGGAAGGCAATGATGTGCTGGCGCTAATGCCTACCGGCGGCGGAAAATCGTTGTGCTACCAGGTGCCTGGCCTTGCCAAAAGCGGTTTGTGCCTGGTTATTTCTCCTCTTATTGCACTAATGAACGATCAGGTACATAACCTGCGCAAAAAAAATATTACTGCCTTTGCCATACACACGGGCATGCTGCGTAAAGAGGTGATCAATATTTTAGAAACGGCAGCGCACAGCAATTGTAAGTTTTTATATGTATCGCCAGAGCGTTTGGAAACATCTTTGTTCAAAGAATACCTACCCGGCCTTGACGTAAATTTTATTGCGGTGGATGAAGCACACTGTATTTCGCAGTGGGGTTACGATTTCAGGCCGCCTTACCTGCG
>JAFAFV010000055.1 GCA_023423285.1 Bacteroidota bacterium | reverse complement strand
CAGAAGAAGAACGGAACCGTGGTTTTAAAGCATGGGCAAAAACGTTAAGCACTTATGAAAAAAGATATGATTATCAGATGCTGCAAAAACGGCTAAGCCATACAAGTAAAGGCGATTTTAATTTTTTAGGTGAAGGTTTATCTGTAAATATATTGGGTCCTGTTGAAGAAAAAGTAAACGGTATACCCGCACTTAAGTTTTTACGCACGCCATCGGCATCTGTTACTAAAGCCGCTGATAAAGAAACAGAACCTTCAGGATCCTATTCGGCTTCCCACACCATAAACGGCCAGTCTGTAATATTGAAATTACAGTATGGCCACATCAGTTTTTTATTTGCCGGCGACCTGAATGAAGAGGCCGAAGATTACCTGGTAGCCAATAAAAGATCAAAACCGCTGAAGGCCGATGTTTTTAAAGTGCCGCACCACGGATCCGCCGATTTTTCGGATGCCTTTTTAAAAGCAGTCAATCCATTTGTTTCTATAGTTTCTTCGGGTGATGAAAATGCTGCCAAAGAATATATACACCCTCGGGCAAACCTGGTGGGTGCACTGGGGAAGCATTCGCGCATTGACCGGCCGCTGATATTTGTTACGGAAATGGTGGCCTTTTTAAAAACAGAAGGATGGGCAAAACTAGTGAAGCCTTCAGCCTCTCAACCTAAAGGAACTTTTTTTGCTTTTAGCAAAACAGCCTACGGTATTGTACATGTTTGTACCGATGGGCGTAGAATATTGGTGTACACACACAGCGGGCAAAAAGATCTTAAAGAAGCGTATGCTTATACGGTAGAAAAAATCAACGACAAACCCCAGCGCACCGAGGTGGTCATCATATAGCCTTTCGCTTGTAAACCGGCACCGTGCTGCAGGGCTCGCCATACATGATGCTTTTTACCACTGGTAACAGTAGGCGTGTCATTTCTGCATAAGCATAATCACTGATGTTCAGATCGCCACAACCTTTAATCACCACGCGGGCATCAGCAAAATCTGCCGTGTTGATTTCGGAGATCCTTTTCAGCAACAATCTTTTTTGTATTTCTTCTTTATCGCCAACGCCCACAAAGTTGGCAACCGGCTGAAGATAAGAAGTGATGAGCATGTAAGCCCATAGCGGAACGATGGCATCAGCGGTACATACAATGCCCACGTTTTTATTTTGATATTGCTCCCAGTTATGAGTTTTCAACGCTTCTCTAAAATCTTTTTCTTTTAAGATCAATTGCAGAAAGAGATAGTCTTTGATGTCAAAGAGTACCACCTCGTGTTCAGGAAAAAATTTTTCAAGATCAAGCGTAATGATGCCGCTTTCGGCTATTTTGTTTCTTATCTCCATACAAACAGTAACAAAATTGGCCTGCTAAGGTTTTTTTTTGACAGCCATAAAATAAAAACAGCCCCTGGTTAAGGGGCTGCCCTGCAGTGCATTCTGGTTGAAAATTTCACACCGAATATAGTTAATAAAACTTACTTCTATTGTCTTTTATTTTTGCTGCATTTCTCAGTGCCTGTAAAGACTGGAACCGAACCTGCTGTTTTGCCTGCATGTAACGCATGGTCCTTTCCTGCTCCACATTCACGGGTGATACAGGTACTGCTGTTTGATTGTCAACACGCATTACATATACACCCTGTGTGCCGCTAATAGCTTCTGGCACAATTTTATTAAGGTTGGCTTTATTGAAAGATGCGCCAATTACTTTTGGTTCAAAGCCAAGCACAGGAGATCCCTGGCCGTTAAACCTGATGCTGTCTGCGGTTTCGATCGTTTTGTTAAGAACTTTGGCTGCGGCTTCCAGCGTGGTAATGTTTCCTATTTTCTTTTTGATCAGTTCTGCTTTCTTTTCGTTGATGAGCAAAGGCTCTACCAGCATTCTTGCTTTTGCCGGCGTCATAGTACCTTCTTTATTTACTTCAGTTACCAGGCCTACCAGGTAAAAATCACCTACGCGTTGTGGCTGCACAATATCGCCAAGATCAGCTTCATAAACACTTTTGATAAAAGACCTTGACGCGCCAACGCCCTGGATGGCTGAAGCTGTGGGCGTAAGATCAGTAGCAATAGCTTTATTGATGCCTTTTTCTTTTTGCAGTTTTTCAGCAGCAGCGTTAAATGTTTTTGCATCGTTTACCTGGCCTGCAAACCTTGTGGCTTCAGAGCTTGCAGCCAGATCAGTTTCTGCGCTGGCTTCAATAGGTCGGCTGAGGTAGGCAATTTTATAACCAGTTGAACGGCCTTTTTGCGACAGGATTTCAATAATATGATAACCAAAATCGGTTTTTACAACACCTCTGCTGCCAACCGGGTTGCTAAAAATAAAGTCGTTAAACTCAGGCACCATTTGGCCTGATGGAACATCTTCATACACACCGCCTGTGTTCAGGCTGCCGGGGTCGGTAGAAAATCTTACCACCATGGAATCGAAATTTGCGCCGCTGGCAATGGCAAGCGCCACGCTGTCGGCCAGTTTTTTAGCAGTGGCAGTATCTCTGAGTTGAATTTGCTGTCCGGTTTGTGGATCCTGTGTGCTAAGGCCAATCAAAATGTGCCGGATATTTACCGTATCAGGAATGGGCCTTGTGCCCAATACTTTAGCAATGGAATAGCTGTTGCCATCAATGTAGGGACCGTATATGTTGCCCACACCCACGCTAAAAATGGAATCTTTCATGGGAACCTGTATGCGGTTGCTGCTGATATAGCTGTTGTAAAAAGTATTGACACCCTGGCTTGTTAAAAAGCCCTGAATGTCATGGGTGCTATCAAGCGCTGCTTTCAGTTCCAGAACATTTTTTAAGGCAGCAGCACTGTCGGCAGCGCTGGGCTGTGCGTTGAAGGCCACGTAAGCAATGCTTCGGCTTTCAGGTTGTTTAAAGTCATTTTTATTTTTATCAATGAACTTCTGTATATCAGCATCAGTAACTTTTACAGCAGAATCGGAAACACTGGTATAAGGTTCTCTTACAAATGAGATTTTCGACATCAATGCGTTTTCGGCATTTTGCTTTTCAATCATCCATTTAGGAAAATTGATGCTTGTAGTTAGCAGGGCGTCAAACTTTTCGCCCAGGTGCTGTAAAACCAGTTGTTCTAAAAAAGCATTCATCTCGGCTTTTTGCTCGGGAGTACCACTTGTTTTAATCTGGCTAATTTGCTGTTGCGCCATCGCGCCATTGTACTGACCGGTCTGTGGATCGGTAAATGCCTGCCTTAATTCCTGCGGCGGATTAGAGCCAAATAAAAGATCATTTAATTCTTTTGGCCCTATGTTAATGCCGAGTTTTTCAGCTTCCTGGTCTATAAGTACGCGTACAATTTCCTGATTCCATGCCTGCTCATTGGCTTGCTGCGCGGCCATTTCGCCGGTAGCCATGCCACGTGCGTTCAGCATTTGGGTTTGCTGCTCTACAAGGCCGCTAAAGTTTTGAATGTCTATGGTTTCCCCGTTAATTTCACCCACTGTCATAGACTGGTTTCTAAACAGGCTTCCACCGTTTTCAAACGCAAGCATAACCACAAATATGACAAGAGAAAAACCAATGATAATGGCCATTACTTTGCCGTATTTATCCTGTATCTTCTGAATGATTGACATAACTTATAATATATATAATTAAAAAAGGTTGGCAAAAATAGCACTTTTGAAGGTATAAACAAACAACGCAAAAACTTACTGCGCCAATGTTTTAGAATAGATAGTGCAGCATAAAATCATATGCCGGAAGCCTGCACTGCAGTTAGTTACCAAGGGCCAACAGATATTTTATAATCAAAAACAATCCTTCGTGTGCTCCGGCTCCCTATCTTTACACTCCTTAAAAAACCAGGGCTTACAGATGTACAATCTTATTCTCTTTGGGCCTCCCGGCAGCGGAAAAGGCACACAATCAAAAAAATTAGTTGAAAAATATGATTTGGTTCATCTTTCAACAGGCGATCTGCTGCGCGCTGAAATTGCAAAAAAAACCCCCTTGGGTAACGAAGCCAAAAAGCTTATTGACAAAGGCCAACTTGTACCCGATGAAATGGTGGTGGGGATTATTGATAACTGCCTTGAAGAACATAAAGACGCCAGCGGTTTTTTATTTGACGGTTTTCCAAGAACGGTAAACCAGGCAAAATCTCTGGACAAATTGCTGGCGCTAAAAAAAACTGCTATTGACAGTGTATTGCTATTGAACGTAGACGATGACGACCTGGTGAAACGCATCATCCACCGCGGCAAAACATCAGGTCGGCCGGATGATAACAATGAAGAGATTATAAGAAAACGCTTTGCTATTTACCACCGCGATACGGAGCCTGTGGCCAATTACTACCACGAGAAGAAACTGCTGAAAATTATAAATGGTTCAGGCAGTATTGAAGAAACATTTGGGGCCCTTTGCAGGGAAATTGAAAGGTCGGCGTAAGTTTAGCGGGCAAAAATTGAATCTGCTTTACTGATTCCGCTAAGCACGGCATCCTTCATTTTGTTTACTTTTTCAAGTTCTGACTGAAGGTATTTTATTCTTTCGGGCTCGTTGTTTTTAAAAGAATCGTATTTGAATTCGTTCATCCATCGTGTCATGGCAGAGTTGCCATATTCAAGTTCTTTTAAGGTATTGTAGAGCTGCGATTTTCGGGCAGTTAATTGATTTTGTTTAGCGGCAGGTAATTTATTGATAGAGTCAATCTCCTGCCTGGTTTGTTTTAGCATCCGCTCCAATTTAGCAATTTTAGGCATGGCTACATCATGGCCGGCAATCACCTCATCAAAAAGTCTGTCCGATAAAGATTTTGTTTCTTCTGCGTCAGCGCTTTGGTTGCCGCATGAACATGTAAACAAGGCCAGCGAAACAATAAGAAAGAAGTATTTCATGATTCATATTTTTACAAAGTTAGTGTTCTGCAATCTCCATATTATAACCCGGCAGCCATCATTATACTGAAATGGTTATTGAGTTGGAAACTCAGGGAAAGAATGAGACGTGAGGCCCCAGATGAGGGCAAGGCCAAAACCAATGAGTATGATACCATTCAGGCGGTTGATGAGTTGTATATTATGCGGCGTCAACCGGTTCCTGATCTTGTCGGCCAGCATCACCTTGGCAATATCTGCACTAAGTACAAGCAAAAGGCAGGTAGAAAACAATACCAGCCGCTCCTGTATGGTATGGTTAATGAATGTAGTGGATGCCGTAAGCCAGAAAAGAAAAATAGCAGGGTTCAAAATGTTCATAAAAAAGCCTGATACAAACATTCTGACATAATCCCGACCGCGCATTTCCACATCCATCACTTTCCCTTTTTCATTGATCTTTACTTTCTTAAAGAATAAAAAATAAATGCCCAGAATGATTAAAAAAACACTGCCCGAAATGCCAATAATCTGCTTATGAGTACTAATGGTTTCAAAAAGGGCCGTAAACACATTACTGATGATGGCAAGTGTAAAATCGCTTGCAGAAACGCCTGCCACAAAAGCAAAACCTCCCCTCAACCCCACATTTATGCTATGCTTAATGATGGAAAATAAAACCGGACCCACGGCAATGCTAAGCAAAAGCCCCAACGTTATTCCTTTAAGTAAGACTTCAGTCATACAACAACAAAATAAATGAAGTTTTTAAAAAGCAAGAGGTTAAATTTTACCGGAAGTAAGAAAGTTATTCCATTCTTCAAGCATTGTGCCATTCATAACGCGCGGAAATTTGTGCTGGCTACCAATTTTGCCCTTTAATTCCATAAATTTCATAAAAGTTTCCTGTGGAAGGATCTCCAGGAAAACCTCCTTCAGCGCACTGTCGCGTTCTGTTGCATAATCATCGTTACACTCACGCAATTTTATGTCTATAAAATTTTTTAGTAAGCCAGCGTCAACCGTATCATTTGTGGCTACATACCATTTGTGTGCAAAAAGATTATCGTATGGAAAACCGACAACGGTATACTCGGGTATGCTGATGTTGAAATATTCATTTGCGGCTTCAATGGCGTGGTTCATATTTTCTACACTCAGGTGTTCGCCTACCAGGCTTATAAAATGTTTGGTACGGCCAGTTATCACCAGTTCACAGGTGTCTTTATTAATAAATCTGATGGTATCGCCAATCAGATACCGCCA
>JAFAFV010000054.1 GCA_023423285.1 Bacteroidota bacterium | reverse complement strand
GTATATTATATCGCCTTGCAGAAGCTTATTTAAGTTATGCTGAAGCGCTGAATGAATCTTCTCCCGGCCATCCTGATATTTTAAAATATATAAACCTCATTCGTGAGAGGGCAGGTATTCCTGCACTGGCATCGGGCCTTTCACAGGCTGATATGCGCGAGGCGATAAAAAGAGAGCGCCGTATTGAATTCAATTGCGAAGGCATTAGGTTTAATGACATCCGCAGGTGGAAACAAGGCGAACAATACCTGAACACCAGCTTGTATGGAATGAACTTTAGAGGTACAGCAAGAACTGATAACGCTACTAACCCAGCCGCTTTTTTTAGAAGGACTTTTTTCAAGAACAGGGGTTTTACTAAAAAAATGTATTTGTGGCCGGTGCCGCAGGCGCAAATGGATATAAACCCGAATTTAGTTCAAGCCCCCGGCTATTAAAAAAACAAGCTTAATACAATAAAGCCATGATAATTGATAAAATATTTATTAGAAAAAGAACCTTGCTTTCTTTTTTAACTCTCTTTTTCCTGCTGTCTTCAGTCAGCACACTCAGCTCTTGTGAAAAGCCCCGCAGCTTACCCGAATCTCCCATATCAGGACCTGCAACGGTTGTTTTAGATAAGCAATCGGTATCTCTGATGACAGGGGAAACCGTTGTGCTCAATCTCAGCCAGGAGAATGGAGACAAATTTGTAAAACCTTTCGAGTATTCGATATCTGATCCAAAACTCGCAACAGTTACAAGAACATCTGCATACTCAGTAAGCGTAAGGGCTTTAAGAAAAGGAACCGCGGTTTTAAAATTTGTTTCAGATGCTGGTGACCAGGAACTGACAGCTACAATCAATATTAATGAACTGCCACCAGACAATATTACAAGAATACTGGCAATCGGTAACAGCTTTTCAGAGGATGCCATTGAAAACTACCTGCATTCTATGATAACAGCCGCAGGCGACAGTGTGATTATTGCCAACCTTTATATCGGCGGCACTTCTTTGCAGGATCATTTAACCAATGCCCAGCAAAACAAGTCTGTGTATTCTTACAGGAAAATTGGCACGAACGGTGTAAAAGTAACAACAGAGAATTATTCCATTGAACGCGCCATCACCGATGAGCGCTGGGATTATATCAGCTTTCAACAGGTAAGTCAGAATTCCGGGCAGTTTAGTACTTATCAAAATACATTGCCTGCCTTATTAGAATATGTACAAAACAGGGTGTTCTATTCAAAAACCAAGTATGTGCTGCATCAAACATGGGCGTATGCGCAAAACTCCAATCATGATGGCTTTGCTAACTACGGCCGTGATCAGCTTACTATGTATAACGCTATTGTAGATGCAACAGACAGGGCTTCTAAACTGGTACCCATTGATGTTCTTGTTCCCTCAGGTACGGCTATACAAAACGGCAGAACAAGTTTTTGGGGCGATAATTTTACCAGAGACGGCTATCACCTGGATTTAAATATAGGCAGATACCTTGCAGCGGCCACCTGGTACGAGGCGCTGTTTGATAAACCTGTTGTTGGCAATCCATTCAATCCTGGTCTTTTTGCACTTTCCCCTATTGAGATGGAGATGGCGCAGCATGCTGCACGTGCGGCTGTTTTAAATCCTAAAACCATTACGGATATGACAGCATATAAAACCATCAACTCCTCTGCATTTTCTAATCCAATTTTTGTAGATGTTGCACAGCAGGTACCAGTTTTTGGCTGGAATGGATTAACAAGTCCTAATGCCGGCACTACTATTCCGTTTCTTAGAGACAAGGATGGCAATCTTACAAGTGTTTCTTTGACCATTATCGAGCGGTTTAATAACTCAAACCTCGATGGTGTACAAAATACAACAACACCTTTTAATATGCCAGCATCAGTATCCAGAAACTCTTATTATGGCAACCCTAAAGCGCCATTTCTTAATTTAACTATTAAGCAAAGTGTATTAAGAATTGCCAATTTGGATCCAGCGAAAAGTTATAACTTTTGTTATTTTGGCTCGCGGGGTGGCACTTCGGAAAACAGGCAAACGAAATATATTGCAAAAGGACAAAATGAGGCAGTAGCTTACTTAAATACAGGTAGTAACGCAACTAATATTGCCTGTACAAATGGTATTAAACCAAATGCTAATGGCGAAATAGATATTACCATTACAGCAGGCGAAGCCAATGATAATTCAACGGGATTTTACTATATTAATGCTATGCGGATTACTCCTCAATAGCTTTTGTCAAATATAAAAACGAGAATCATTAAGATTAATATTTTACTTTCAGTAATATTATGGGTATCAAACAATGCTTTTTAACCATCACAATTTTACTGGCAGGATTTGCAGGCCAGGCACAAGAGGTAATTAATACAGAAACGGAGCTAAAAAAACTTGCTGACATTGCATCACTGCCCCGTTATTTTGAAGGAACATTTATAAAACAGGAGTCTTCTTACGACCGCACCGGCGGTAACGATGATGGCTTCAGCGGCAAGTACTCTTTTCTGCGTAAACATGAAGGTGGTGGCCTGGTGATTTTTGAAGCTAAAGGTCAGGGCGTGATTGAAAGAATATGGACGCCTACTCCAACAGATGATACACTTGATTTTTATTTTGACGGCAGTATCAGCCCAAGTTTCTCTATAAAATTCCGCGATCTGTTTACGGGCACTGTAGCCCCTTTTATCAAACCCATTGTGGATGCTTATGTGGTGGGTGGCTATTACAGCTATGTTCCCATACCCTATTCCAACGGTTGTAAAATTGTTTTTCGCGGCGACAGAATCATGTTTCATCAAATACAATACAGAGAGTATGACAAGCGCTATCGGGTGCAAACATTCAACCCTGTGTTTTCTACAGTACAAACAAAAATTTTGAAAGAGGTTGCAGCACTTTGGAAAAACAATGATAGAAGTGTGTTTAATTTTTACAAAACAGCAAATAAAATAGAATCCGAAAATTTATTGCAGCCCGGGCAATCAAAAATACTTGCAGATATAAAACAAGGCGGCAGAATTTTAGGATTAGAAATATTTCCATCTGATTTATTTGAAGGCGAGTATAAGCAATTAGATATTAAAATTACCTGGGACAACGCGGCAGAACCTGCAGTATTTGTGCCACTTGCTGATTTTTTTGGCTACTCATTTGGTGAGCGTGCCATGGAGAGTTTATACCTTGGTGCAACCGCGTCAAAGTTATATAGCTATATCCCCATGCCTTTTGATAAAGCTGCAAAGATTGAGATCGTACACCGTGCCAATTCATTGATAAAAGATCAGCAACCGGTAAACATCCGTTCTGTTGTTTATCATTCCAGCGCAAAACGAAATGCAGTTACCGAAGGAAAGTTTTATGCCTTCTGGAAAAACAATACGCCCGATACAGGCAGGCCATATGTTTTTTTGAATGGTAAAGGTAAAGGACATTATATAGGTACCATTATGAATGTTCAGGCATTAACGTATACTGATTTTACTGAGTTTTTTGAAGGCGATGATTCTACTGTAATTGATGGTATCAATAACATTCATGGTACTGGCAGCGAAGATTATTTTAATGGTGGTTGGTACGCGCAGCCTGGCGGCTGGACGGAAAAAGGTGGTACACCACTCAGCGGGTGCTTAAGCTATTCTATACCGCTTAGCAGAACAGGTGGATACAGGTTTTACATTACCGATAAGTTGCCTTTTTACAATAGCATTTACCACAGCATGGAGCATGGGCCGGTAAATAATAACCGCCCTGTTCAAAATGTTTCGGTGGCTATGTATTATGCTGA
>JAFAFV010000013.1 GCA_023423285.1 Bacteroidota bacterium | reverse complement strand
AAATGGCTACTATTACAAAAGAATCCATTGGTCAGTTGCACGAAAAGATCAGTGTAAAACTTGAAAGATCTGACTACCTGCCCACGTTCGAAAAATCACTCAAAGATTACAGCAAAAAAGCAAATATTCCTGGTTTCAGGCCCGGCAAAGTGCCATCCGGCATGATCAAAAAAATGTACGGACCCTCTCTTTTTATGGATGAGGTTTTGAAAACCGTAGATAAAGAACTGATTGGCTACCTACAAAACGAAAATATTGAAATATTTGCACAGCCCCTGCCGATGGAAAACGCAGACATTGCAAAGCTTGATGTGCACAACCCCGGCGATTATACCTTTGATTTTGAAATTGGCCTGAAACCTGATTTTGAAATGGCAGATCTTTCCACAGCCGACATTAAAGCGTATAATATTGACATTACCGATGAAATGATTACCAAAGAAATCGAAAGGCTTCAGAACAGGTTTGGTAACATGACCGATAAGGAAGAGGTGGATGGTGAGGAAAACATTGTGAACGTGACTTTTGAAGAGCTTGATGCAGATGGTAACGTGGTTGAAGGCGGCAGAAAAGTAGAAGACTCAGTGCTTTTAAAATATTTTTCTGAAGAAACCCGAAAAGATTTCCTGGGGAAAAAAGTGGGTGATGAAGTGGTGATTACCCTGGGCAATGCTTTTAGCGATGGAGATGCGGAATATATTGGAAAAGACCTGGGCCTGGACCCTGAAGATGCATCTACAAAAGATAAGAAATTTAAAGTTAGCATTACTAAGATAGGGCTGCTTGAAAAAAGAGCGCTTGATGAAGAATTTTTTGAGCAGTTGCACCCCGGCGGCGAAGTGAAAAATGAGGAAGACCTGAAGCAAAAAACCAAAGACGAAATATTTAAGTACTGGGCCACGCAAAGCCGCAACCAGATTCACGACCAGATTTTTCACCAACTGGTAGACAATACAAAAATTGATTTTCCCGAAGCATTTTTACGCAAATGGATGGTGACGCAAAACCAGCCGCAGGAGGGTAAGCCGGGTAAAACCGAAGAGGAAGTGGATAAAGAAATGCCTTCATTTTTGAATCAGTTGAAATGGACGCTTATCTCTGATAAAATACTTAACGAAAACTCCATTACCGTAGCGCCGGAAGAGTTGAGAGAGTTTACAAAACAGCAATTGTTCAACTACATGGGCGGTAATGCGCCAATGGTAGAAGAGCAGGACTGGGTGCATGATTATGTGGAAAGAATGATGAAAGACCGCAAGTATGTGGAAGAATCTTACAACCGCTTACAATCAGAAAAAGTGTTTGAATGGGCTGAAAAGCAAATTAAGCCAACTCCCACTCCCATTAATGCAGATGATTTTACCAAAATGGTTAGCGAGCATCAGCATCACCATCATTAACAGGAACTTATCTTTAATAAAAAAAGCAGCTTTTACAGGCTGCTTTTTGTTGTTTAAAATTATTTTTAGTAGGGTTTACTCAGGGTATACGGGGTGTTTCACATCGTGGTAAAACAAAAATTTCCATCCTTCTTCATTGCCCTGCTGCCACCATTTTTCTCTCAGGGTGTCCGCTTTTTTGCCATCGTAATCGTATTTTGCTGCAAAGCGGCGTCTCATTTGCTTTAATTGAGAAGCGTCATCAGCGCCATAAAACAGGGTTTGTCCGCCTTCTTTCAGCCAGATGACCTGGTGATACTTTGAGTGAGCCGCAGTAATTTCATAGAAGATATAGCCGTTAATATTTCCGCTGTCGCCATCTACAAGTTGTAGCTGATCAGCATTCTTAAGTATCTCAATGCTTTCTGTTTCGTAAGAGGGGTTGCCTTGTTCAAGCGCATATTCCAGCTCTCTTTTATGTACATAATAGGTGGCTTGTTCAAAGCTCAGTTGCCTTGTAAAAGGATTCACCAGGCCGCCAATATGGTCTTTGTGCAGATGGCTCATGACCACTTTCGTCACATCATCAGGGTAAATGCCGTTTGCTTTCAGGTTTTTATAAATTTGAAACTGGTTGCTTTCATCAAACAGCCCCAGCCCTGTATCCAGCAGCACAATATCGTTTTGTGTAATAATTACAAAAGGCTGAATTCCCACCAGCAGGCTGCCGCGGTTTCTTTCCTGCAATTCATCTTCAGCGTTATTAAAAGGAACAAATTTTTTTGATGCATCTACGGTAAAGCTTCCTTCTGAAAGAGGTATAATCTTCATGTAATGATATTTTTTGGATGGAAATGTAATTAATAATTCACAATTGATAATTACAGCATACAGCATTCA
The DNA here is from genome assembly GCA_023423285.1 of Bacteroidota bacterium. GTDB lineage: Bacteria > Bacteroidota > Bacteroidia > Chitinophagales > Chitinophagaceae > Niabella. Next base: position 22,291 of record JAFAFV010000013.1, on the reverse strand, counting down.
GGCGGTAGTTTAAACAAATTCCTAATTATTTGCCTGCTTACATTATTTACCGCAACTTTGATCTAAACAGATACATTATGCCTACCATCCAGTTAACCACACAGGGGTTTAAAGAAAAGATATTTGATTTTGATGCAGAGAAAGAATGGAAATACCAGGGAACCCTGCCTGCCATTATTGATTTTTATGCCGACTGGTGCGGCCCCTGTAAAATGGTGGCGCCTGTTCTTGAAGAACTTTCTGACGAATACGAAGGCAAGTTGCTGATCTATAAAATTGATACGGAAGCAGAGCAGCAACTTTCGGCAGCTTTGGGCATCAGAAGTATTCCAACGTTTATTTTTATTCCTGCAGATGGAGAACCTTCTATGCAACCAGGTGCATTGCCTAAAAATACATTTAAGCAAATAATTGAAGAACACCTGCTGCATAAGGCAGAAGATGAAAAAGCCTAAAGTTTTTCGTACAAATCTCTAACAAAACCTTCCAGCGATGGATCTCTGGCTCCCATCATTAAAAGTACGGTACCGGGTGTAAGATGAGGGCGCAGCGCTGTCAGCAGGTTGTTTCTGTCTTCGATGAAAACAGCATTGCGGCCAGTAGCTTTAATATCGGTGATTAGATCATTGGCCGAAATATCTTTCTTAGCTGTGCCACCGGCATAAAAGATCTCACTCATCCACATCTCATCCTGCGGGCGCAGCGCTTCTGAAATTTCTTTTACAAATTCTTTACGTAAGAAACGGGTGGGCGCATAACCATGGGGCTGCAACCATGCGATTACTTTATCAGCCACTGGTTGTGCCGAGCGGATTGCCGCGCCGCATTTAACTGGATTGTGTGCAAAATCATCTACCACCCACACACCGTTTTTATGCCCCAATACCTGGCCACGCCGGTAAATGCCTTCATAATCTTTCAAAGCTTCTGCGGCCACTTTTAATGGTACACCCACTAATGCAGCGGTGGCTGCTGCTGCGGTTGCGTTTTCCATATTGTGCCGCCCTGATGCATTAAGTGCAAAAGGTTCATCATTAATTTTAAAAGAGATTTGAAAGCCGTTTTGAAAAAAATCAGTGGCAATGAAACCGGCATCCTGTTCGTTGCCTTCCACAGCAAAGTCGTTACCGGCATCAACGGAAAGGCTTTGGGAATAAGCATTAGAGCGATTTACCACGAACGTGTTGCTGTTTTGCTGAAACACAGAAAATATGCTAATAAGCTCGTCCATTTCCTTATGGTCTTTTTCAATGTTCAGCAGCAAGCCAATTTCCGGGTGATACTGAACAATAGATCCATCGCTTTCGTCTGCTTCTATCAGTAGCCAGTCGCTATGGCCCACATAAGCGTTGCCGATCTTTCCTTGTTTAATAAGGCTTACAAGTCCTGCGCCGCTAATAATAGAGGGCGATAGCCCGGCATGGGTCATGATGTCAAACAACATAGCGGTTGTAGTGCTTTTGCCGCTGGTGCCGCCTACGGCAATCGTTTTTTTGCTGTCGCTGATAAGTGCCAGTAATGCTGCTCTTCTCATGACAGGTATAGCCAGTTCCTTTGCTTTTTTAATTTCTACCACGGTATCTTCAATGGCGGTAGATGCAACAACCAGGTCTACATCACACGTGATGCCGCTGCCGTCCTGCAAAAAACAGGCAATGCCATCTGCTTCTAATTTTTCTTTTATATCGCCGGCTTTGCCTTCGTTAAAAAACCGGTCGCTGCCCGAAACTTTTAATCCTGTACCACGCAGGTATTGTGCAATCGCGCTCATGCCTGCACCGGCCACACCAATAAAAAAAACATGTTGAAGATTCTTCAGCCTGTCTGCCATGATTACTTATTTGTTGTGTCGCAAATGTCGTAAAGAAAATGTTGCAGATGATAAATTTGTATTTTGGTAAAATTTAGACAGCGCATGGATAACTTACTGTAAGAAATTAAAGGTACACAGTTGAAGGCCTGTCACGGTACCTGGTGGGTGGATAATATTGAGCATTTTTAAAGAGAATTCCTGATTTGGAAAAGGGAGATTTTCGGGCCTGTTTACAATATGGTTTTATGGTTACTTTTAATTATTCAAATTTGAAGCATAAATAAAGATTACTTTATGAACGTTCTTCTAAAAATTCTGCCCGTCATAACCACTTTGCTGTTACTTACTTCGTGTGCCAAACAGCAGAAAATATCTTCTGTAAAAGAAGTGCAGATATTGCCGCGTAGCAGCTGGAATGCCCTGCCTCCCAAAGCATTTAAAAGCCATACGCCTTTACGCATTACCATTCACCACGAGGGCACACAGCTTGATATGGATGCAGACGCTGCAAAAAAGATCAGCGCCATACAACGCTGGGGCATGGGCCCTGATAAGAACTGGGCAGACATTCCTTACCACTACCTGATTGCGCCGAATGGTACCATTTATGAAGGCCGTAATCCTTTAACGGTTGGGGAAACATCCACAGAGTATGACCCCGCCGGCCACTTACTTATATGCTGCCTGGGTAACCTTGAGGTACAAACCCTGCACGATCAGCAATTGCAGTCACTCATCCGGCTCACTGCTTACGCTGCAGAGCGGTTTAAAATTTCTGCTGACTCCATTGCTTCTCATAAAGATTATTCAAAACAAACTAGTTGCCCGGGTAAAAACTTATACCCATATATTCAAAATGGATATATAAAAAAGGAAGTAAAAAAGTTGCTGAGAAAATAATACGGTTTAGAAAAACTAAAGCAGCTACTTGCGTTTAAAGTCCCCACGTTTCCACGAGTTGATAAATTCTGCCCAGGCGGCCGGGTTAAAAATATTCATTGGCGGCAATTGCCCCTGATAGCGGGCACGCTGATACACCTGGTCTAACTGGCGGTTGGTCATTTCGCGGCCATCAAAAGGCGTGCGGCGCATTACGGAGGCCTGCATTTCGCGCGTGTTGGCCTTGCGAAGAATTTCCATTTCATCTTCGGCTACCTTCACATTTACAAAATCACGGGCAAATTGCTCTTTGGTAGGCCGTGGTCGAATGATTGCTACAGGCAGGTAGGTAGTGTCCTGCACCATCAGTTGAACAATGCTATACTGGTTGCCATCAAGATCGCGGGGCACTTTGGTGATTTTGGTTTTATAACTTACGTGGCTGAATTCAATTTCATCACCTTTTAGAACGGCAATTGAAAAGACACCGTCTCTGTTAGATACTGTTCCGCGCCTTGAGCCTTTTACCGTAATACTCACCGCCGGTATACCTTCCAGACTGTCGGCAGTCATTACCACACCAAAAAGTTGCACCACGCTGTCGCGGGCTTTTTCAAACTGCGCGTTTGCCTGATAGGTAAAAAAAAGTAACAATAATGTAAAACAAAGAGTGATCCTTTTCACAGCGCCAAATTTAATTACACATTTCTTAATATGACAACAAAATGATGTAAAGAGTGTTTAAGTTTGTAGTTTATATTTGAATTTAACATAAGGTTTGCAAGTTCTAAGTTAAAGGGTTTGAGTTTCCTATAGCAACCATGCAGCCGGCAAAATCTTTATTCGATTTTATATGACACAGGAACAAATAATAAAAGCCCTGAGCACCGTACAGGAGCCCAATCTTCAAAAAGACCTGGTAACGCTGGGATTAATCAAAGACCTGGTAATTGAAAAATATTACGTTTCTTTTAATGTGCAAATGCAAACGCACGACAATGCAATAAAGGATAAAATAAAAAATGACTGCATCACTGCCATTAAAACTATGGTAAATAAAAATGCGGTAATAAAGGTGGGGTTTACTGGTAATGCCACCAGCGCACGGCCTGCTGCCAATAAAACTACCGGCGTAAATGCTTCTTTGCCTGGTGTAAAAAATATTATTACTGTAGTAAGCGGTAAGGGTGGAGTGGGTAAAAGTACGGTTGCAGCCAACCTGGCGCTGGCATTATCACAAACCGGCGCAAATGTTGGGTTGATGGATGCCGATATTTATGGGCCAAGCGTTCCTATTATGTTTGGTGTGCGCGGTGAAAGACCTATGATGATTGATGTGGAAGGAAAGCCACTCATACAACCGCTGGATCGCTACGGTATCAAGCTACTCAGCATTGGGTTGCTTGTAGACGAAAGCAAGGCTGTGGTATGGCGCGGACCAATGGCCAGCAGCGCTATCAGGCAATTTATAACCGATGTAAACTGGGGCGAGTTAGATTATCTTATTGTGGATATGCCCCCCGGCACTGGCGATATTCACCTTACGCTGATGCAATTGCTGAAGGTTACAGGCGTGGTAATTGTTACCACCCCGCAGGATGTGGCGCTGGCCGACGCTAAAAAAGGTATTGCGATGTTTGGCCAGGCGCAGTTAAATGCTAAAATATTAGGCCTGGTGGAGAACATGAGCTACTTTACTCCTTCAGAACTGCCTGATCATAAGTATTATATTTTTGGTAAAGAAGGCGGCAAAAGGCTGGCCGAAGAATATGAAATTCCATTACTGGGTCAAATACCGCTTGTGCAGGGCATTCGCGAAGGTGGTGATATAGGCGTACCTATTATGATGAGCGATGACGAGATCACCAAAGAAGCTTTTAAAGCCTTTGCTGCCGAAGTTACAAAGGGCGTGAACCAGGTGAATGCCAGAGGTTATTAACCGCTGTAATTTAAAGGCGTTTCGCTTACACCCCCAGCACTTCCTTCATGGTTAAAATGCCTTTTTTATCTTTTGCATATTCTGCGGCAAGTACGGCACCCAGTGCAAAACCTTTGCGGCTGTGAGCCGTATGGGTAATTGTAATATCGTCAATTTCTGATTTGTAAAATATAGTGTGTGTGCCTGGTGCGGGGTCTTCTCTTTTACTGCTGATCAATAGCTGACTTTCTGTTGGCTGTATATCGTTCACCCATTCTATCTTTTCAGTATACACTTCCATGATTTGCTCAGCAAGTGTAATAGCAGTTCCGCTTGGGGCATCAACCTTAGCGGTATGATGAATTTCTTCAAGACTTACATTATAATCACTGTGCGGGTGCATTAAAGCCGCCAGTTTTTTATTGAGTTCAAAAAATAAATTCACCCCAATACTAAAATTGCTGGCATATAGCAGCGTGCCGTTACCGGCAGCGCAGGCACTTTTAGCCTCCTCCCATTGATGCAGCCAGCCGGTGGAACCGCTAACTACGGGTACACCATATTCAAGCAGTTTTATAATATTACTAAAAGCTGTATGCGGTCCTGTAAATTCAATAGCTGCATCAGCAGACTGAAGGTTTTCTTTTGTAAACTCGTGCGCATTGTCCACGTCAATTTTCAAAACAATTTCGTGGCCCCGTTCCAAAGCAATGGCCTCAATGGCTTTACCCATTTTACCATATCCTATTAATGCTATCTTCATGTTTGTTGTTGGTTTATAATGATAATTATCAGCAGTTACTTTCAAAAAAATTGTATGTTTTACAGCTACTTAAATTTTAGCTGTAAACTCAGCCCGTTCGTTCGGGCCAGTTCGCTGTAGCCCGGTTGTATCTTAAAGGTAAGATCAGGGCTAACGTCAAATGTACTTAAATGTGCATCTACCGTGGCATCAACCACGTTCAATGCCCAGGCAATTACAAAATACACTGCTGAGTAATCTAAACTTCGCCTGAAATCATCCCGGTAAGCTTTTAGTTCGTTTTGCCAGTTGTTGTCAACGGCATTCTTCACTTCAAAAGTTTTTATTTTATCGTACCCCGTACTGTCTCCGTTTGTTGCAATATTATAGGCTACTTTAAAGCCCTGCCTGAAATCTTTGTACCATTTGCGGTTATCTAAAAAATACCAGGCTGTGCCGCCAAGGGCTGCGTAAACGATGGGTACCTTCCATATTTTTTTATTATACACTTGGCCCCAGCCGGGTAAAATGGCAGAGCGTAATGCAGCTTTGCCCGGGTCGCGGTGATTAGGATTTTTTAACTTAATGCTATCGGTTTCTTTGAGCGCTACGTTTTCTTCGGCGGGCCGTATCAAGCTGTCTTTGGCATCCATTAGTTTTCTTGCAACTGTGGTGTCAGCAATTTGCGCATAGCCTGCTATAGAAAAGAAGGAAAGGAAAAGGATGAGTGAAAAAAGTTTTTGGAGCAGGTTCATGCTGCAAATATGCTGGTTATTAATCTACTGTTACGTTAAAGTTGCTGAGCAATTTGTTCAATTCTTCTACAGAATAATAGTCAAAAGTGATCTGCCCGTTTCCATTGCTGCTGTGCTTTAATTTAACGCGTGTTTCAAAATGCGATGCAAGCTTATCTTCTAAACGCTGAAAAGGCGCCGAAAGGCCGCCAGCCTTGGCTTTTTTATTGCCAGACTGCTTGTACAGGTTGCGCACCAAAGCCTCTGTTTGTCTAACCGAGAGGCCGCGGTCTCTGATCTCTTTAAAAATAAAAAGCTGTTTGTCCACCGTATCAATATTGATCAAAGCGCGCGCATGGCCCATGCTCAGCTCTCCATTGCGAACAGCCAGTTGAATATCAGGGGGTAGTTTTAAAAGGCGGATGAAATTAGAAATGGTGCTGCGGTCTTTGCCCATCCTTTCAGCTACATGGTCCTGCGTGTACTCCAGTTCATCCATCATGCGCTTGTAACTAAGCGCCACTTCCATAGCGTTCAGGTCTTCGCGCTGAAGGTTTTCCAGCAGTGCAAGCTCCAGCAGTTCGGCATCATTGGCCTGGCGAATGTAAGCAGGAACATCTTTCAACCCAGCCATTTTAGAAGCGCGAAACCGGCGCTCGCCCGAAATAAGCCTGTAGCGGCCATTGGCCATGCGCGACACCGTAATGGGCTGAATGATATCGTGCATTTTTATGGATTCGGCCAGTTCCTGTAAAGCCTGCTCGTCAAAGTCTGTACGCGGCTGTTTAGGGTTGGTTTCAATTTCTGACAGAGGAATGCGGGATATGCCGGTAGCGTTTTCTACCACGGTTTTCTTCAGCTCGCCGGCGCCGCCTTTTAATTCGGCATCAATGCTGCCCAGCAGCGAGCGGATTCCTTTGCCTAACGCGTCTTTACTTTGTTTACTTGTACTCATGTTGGTTACAGGTTTCTGGTTACCGGCCACTTGCAACCGGCAACTTGCAACATTTATCTATTCTAAAATCTTTTCTTCGTTGGGAATTTTTGTCAGGTTATTCTTTTGCAAAATCTCTTTTGCCAGGTTCAGGTAATTGAGCGAGCCTTTACTGTTAGCATCGTACAACACTACCGGTTTGCCAAAGCTGGGCGCTTCGCTAAGTTTTGAATTGCGGTGAATGATGGTATCAAACACCTTGTCTTCAAAATGGCGGCGCACTTCGCTCACCACCTGGTTGCACAGGCGCAGGCGGCTGTCGTACATGGTCATCAAAATGCCTTCTATTACTAATTGCTCATTAAGCCTGCTTTGCACAATTTTTATCGTGTTGAGCAACTTGCCCAATCCTTCAAGCGCAAAAAATTCGCACTGAACTGGCACCACCACAGAGTCGGCTGCCGTAAGTGCGTTTACCGTAATAAGGCCGAGAGAAGGAGAGCAGTCTATTACTATAAAATCATAAGCGTCCTTAACCTCATTTAAAATATCTTTTAAAACATTTTCCCGGTTGGGGTAGTTAATCATTTCAATTTCAGCGCCTACCAGGTCAATGTGCGATGGAATAAGGTCCAGGTTAGGAATTTCGGTTTTTAAGGTTACTTCCGTGGTGCGCGCCTGGTTGGCCATACAATCATAAAGGCTGTGGGTAATATTATGCAGGTCGAAGCCAACGCCAGTTGTGCTGTTAGCCTGCGGGTCGGCATCTACAAGCAAAGTTTTATACTCCAGCACCGCAAAGCTGGCGGCAAGGTTGATGGCGGTGGTGGTTTTGCCCACGCCGCCTTTTTGGTTGGCTACACCAATAATTTTTCCCATACAAATATTGATCTGTTATAGCTATAATCTCTAAAACGGTAAATGTAGCAAATGTAACGGTTTCTGTAAGTAAAACAGAGCCGATTTTGAGCGTGTGAATAAAGTAACGTGGCTGAAAGGTTATCTTTTTATGATCTGTGCTACCAGGTCGGCCTCAGTGGCCACTTTGTTGCCCACATACACTGTTCCGCGCATTTCGCAAATGCCGCGGCGGATGGGCGCCACCAGTTCCATTTTAAGTATCATGGTATCGCCGGGCTTTACCATTTGTTTAAACTTACAGTTATCTATTTTCAAAAAATAGGTATCAAACTGGCCTTCTCCGGCCAGGTTGATGGCTAAAATGCCGCCGCACTGTGCCAGCGCCTCAATTTGTAAAACACCCGGCATGACAGGGTTTTGTGGAAAATGACCCTGGAAGTACCACTCGTTGAAAGTGACATTTTTAATGCCGACGATCTTTTTGTCAGACAGTTCGATGATCTTATCAACCAGTAAAAAAGGAAAGCGGTGGGGCAGGGTTTTTTCTATGTAATCCTGACCGTAAACAGGTGGCACGTTGGGGTCATAATTAGGCACATCCTGCAAATGCTTGTTGGCTTTGATGTGCTTTTTGATGAGTTTGGCAAACTCCACATTAGTGCTGTGGCCTGGCCTGTTGGCAATCACACGACCTTTTACAGGGTAACCGATCAATGTCAGGTCGCCCACAATATCCAATAGTTTGTGGCGGGCGGGCTCGTTGGGAAAACGAAGTTCCAGGTTGTTAAGGTAGCCTTCACTTTTTACTTCGATATTATCTTTATTAAAAACTTTCTTCAATCGTTCCAGTTCTGAATCGTCAATTTGTTTGTCTACCACCACAATGGCGTTGTTAACATCGCCGCCTTTGATGAGGTTATTCTCTAAAAGCATTTCCAGCTCGTGCAGGAAACAAAACGTGCGGCAGGACGCTATTTTGCTTTTGAAATTGCGCATGGTTTTCAGCTCGGCATGCTGGGTGCCTAATACAGGTGAGTTAAAATCAATTAACGTAGTGATTTGATATTCCCTGGCCGGCATGATCACCATTTCCACCCGCTTATCCTCATTGGTAAGATAGAGGTTTTCATCAATCGAATACCAAAGTTTGGCAGCGTCCTGCTCTGCAACACCTACATCTTCAATCGCTTCAATAAAAGGCATAGAGCTTCCATCCATAATCGGTACTTCGGGTCCGTTGATCTCAATCAGGCAGTTGTCAATACCCATGCCCACCAGGGCAGCCAGCACATGCTCTACAGTGCTTACTTTTGCGCCGTTTGCCTCCAGCGTGGTGCCACGGCTGGTATCTGTAACCAGGTCACAATCAGCCTTAATGACAGGCTTATTAGGAAGGTCAACCCTTTGAAACTGAAAACCGAATCCTGCATTAGCGGGTTTTAAGGTAAGATCTGCCAGGATGCCCGTATGAAGGCCGGTTCCGCTGATACTTGTAGCTGCTTTAAGAGTATGTTGTTTATCGGGGTTGAAGTTGATATCTGTCATCCGTTTTGATTGATTCGGGCAAATATATTTGAATTTTGGTGGATAGCAATATCGTTTGGACGGAAAAATCGCTGTAGTCTGCTTGTTAGTAGGGTATTAGCCTTTGAGAACTTTAATCTGCTTTTCAAGCTCCTGTATTCTTTTTTCCAATGCCGGGAGTTTGCGGCTGAGCGCCTGGCTTTTTAATGCAGCTGTATAATCATAGGCCGGTGAGCCGGTAACGGCCTTACCGGCTTCAATATTTTTACTCACACCGCTTTGTGCATTTATTTTAACGCCATCGCCAATATGCAGGTGCCCCACAATACCGGCCTGCCCGCCAATCATTACTCCTTTACCAATTTTGGTACTGCCGCTTATGCCCGCCTGCGCCGCTACTACCGAGCTGTTGCCAATTTCCACATTGTGGGCAATCTGTATCAGGTTATCAAGCTTTGCGCCTTTTTTTATAATGGTTGATCCGATGGTTGCCCTGTCTATAGTAGTATTGGCTCCAATTTCTACGTTGTCTTCCACCACCACGTTGCCTATCTGCGGCACTTTTATAAATGAACCATCCGGCTGCGGGGCAAACCCAAAACCGTCGCTGCCAATTACTGTTCCTGCATGAATGACAACATTGCTGCCTATAGTACAACCATGCATAATCTTTACACCAGCGTGCAGCGTGGTATGATCCCCAATCTGCACATTTTCTCCCATAAATACCCCCGGGTAAATTTTTGTGTGGTTACCAACCTTCACGTTATCTGACAGGTAAGCAAAGGCGCCAATAAACACATTTTCCCCGTAAGCTGCTGATGCTGCAATATAGCTTGGCTGTTGCACACCTTTTAATTGCTGTTGTTTAAGCTCCTGGTATTTGGAAAGCAAGGTGGCAAAGGCCGAGTAAGCATCCTTCACCCTAATGAGCGTGGCGCTTACAGGCTGCTTCAATTCGTAATCTTCATTAATAATAATAGCGCTTGCCCCGGTTGTGTACAGGTATTCTTCATACTTGGGATTAGCCAGAAAACTTAATTGTCCTTCTGTAGCTTCTTCAATTTTACCAAAAGAGTTGATTGTAATTTCGGCATTGCCTTCTATTGTTCCGTTTATAAGCAATGCAATTTGTGATGCGGGAAATGTCATAAATAATTTTTAGAACCGGGAGAGTCAAAACCTCAGGCTGCAAATGTAATATTTTTTCACCCGCATACTTATGTGGGGTGCAATGAGGGCGTTATCTACCTGTGAAATATCTTTCAATTCACCATTTTTATACAGGATCGTTATGTTTTCATCGGCAGGATTGTAGAGCGTGTTGCCTGCTTCTCCCCAAAAAACAAAATAAGCGGCTTCTTCTTCACTAATATTCAACCGTACAGCCATTTCGCTGCGTTTCTGCTGAAGATAATTTTCATCAAAAGGCTGCGATTGCAACTGAATGTGCATGATCTTTCTGTCAACAATTGCTTTTGAAAGCGTGGATAGGATGGTATCGCTATGCCGGCACCAGTTTTTAATGGTAGCCAACACGTCGTAGTCATCCAGGCAGCAAAACTCATCCAGCAGCGCTGCAAATTCACTTTTTGTTGCAGGCTGTTGTAAGAACAGGTTGAGCGGCGGTGTGGCCGCCTGCACAGGGATGTGTTTCTCTATCAATTCTTTTGCCCTTGTAAAGATCATGATCAGCATTTTTTCGGCAGCTACCACAGTTTTGTGCAGGTACACCTGCCAGTACATCAGCCTTCGGCTTAATAAAAACTTCTCAATCGAATAGATGGCTTTTTCTTCCACCACAAGATCGCCATCTTTTACCATGAGCATTTTTATAATGCGGTCGTACCCAATCACGCCTTCGGCTACACCGGTAAAAAAGCTGTCGCGGTTCAGGTAGTCCATCCTGTCCACATCCAGCTGACCTGAAACCAATTGATGCAGAAAGTTTTTAGGATGTGTATTGTTGAAAATATCTATGGCGGTTTGAAGCTGACCGTTAAATTGCTGGTTGAGGTGATGCATCAGCAGCAATGAAATTTCTTCGTGGTGCATGTCTTCTATCAGTTCATGTTCCAGCGCGTGCGAAAAAGGGCCGTGGCCAATATCGTGCAAGAGGATGGCAATTTTGGCGCCCAGTACTTCTTCTGCGCTGATCTCTATGCCTTTTGATTTTAGTTCCTGCAGAGCCGTGCACATAAGGTGGTAAGCTCCCAGCGAATGATGCAGCCTGCTGTGTACCGCGCCCGGATAGACCAGGTGGGCAAAAGCCATTTGGTGAATATTGCGCAGCCGCTGATAAAACGGGTGTGAAATAATATTCAGCAGCAACGGGTGGTCAATGGTTATAAAACCATACACAGGGTCATTGATGATTTTGCGGGCAACAGCCATAATGGTACAAAATAACGTAAATTGAATGGTTTACAGGCTATAGATCATAGTTCATAAATCATAGATCCGGGATATAATAACAAATGAATGATGCGTTCCCAACACGGCGGAAATTAAAATTTAAGAAATATGAACTTTAATTACGAAGTTTTTAGATGGGCCCATTTCAACATGCATTAAGGCGGTTGTCAACTTTTCATCTTTTTAAACCAGAAACCGTTCAATCGATAGCCCGCAACCAGTAGCCAAAACATTATCTTTGACGCAGAAGAGACTATTATGATAAAATATACACAAAGCACATTGGATAAGCTGGAGGGTATTCCTGAAAAGAGCGGTTATATTTTAAGATATGAGCGGGGAACGTTTCAAAGCGGGTACTGCATACTTGAAAACAAAAAAGTAGTGGTGCTGAATAAATTTTTGCAGCTCGATGGCCGCATCAACACGCTAATAGAACTTATACCGCAATTGAAAATTACTACTGAATTACTGGATGATCCCGCCAAAAAATTGTATGAGGAAGTGATGAACAATGTGCCACAAAATGAACAGGAAAATTAGAGTGCATTACTTAGTTTAGAAAAAGAAACCTGATAAACTGATCAACTTATCAACCCATCACCCCCATTGGCAACATCATTACAAATCACTTTTCTTGGAACCGGTACCAGCAGCGGCGTTCCGATGATAGGCTGCGAGTGTGAAGTTTGCACATCTGACGATCCTAAGGACAACCGGCTGCGCTCGAGCATTTTAATAAAAAGTGCTGCAACAGCCATTGTAGTGGATTCTGGCCCTGATTTTCGCCAGCAAATGCTGCGTGAAAATGTTAAACAGTTGGATGCCGTGCTATTTACGCATTCACACAAAGACCATATTGCCGGGCTTGATGATGTGCGCGCCTACAATTATTTTCAGCAAAAGCCAATGCAGGTTTACGGCACAGAATTTACACTGAACAGGGTAAAAGAAGAATTCAACTACGCTTTTGCCGAGATGAAATACCCGGGTATCCCTTCCATCAGGCTTAACACCATTACTGAAGAAGTTTTTACCATTGGAGATATTACCGTGCAGCCTATTCCTGTATGGCATATGTTTATGCCGGTGATGGCTTTCCGCTTTGGAGATTTTACTTACATCACGGATGCCAACAGGATTGAAGAGCCATCCAAACAAAAAATAAAAGGCAGTAAAGTAATGGTGGTAAACGCGCTTCGGCGGGAAAAACATATTTCGCATTTTACGTTAGATGAAGCCTGCGCTCTTGCCGATGAGCTGGAAATTCCGCAGGTTTATTTTACGCACATCTCTCACCAAATGGGTTTGAATGAACTGGTAAACAAACAGTTGCCCGACACACGGCAAACGGCTTATGACGGGTTGACGATAAATGTGTAAAACTTTTACGCTAACAATTGTTAGGAGTGTATAGAATTGCCATATATTTGCCTTCCGGCCTCTATAAGTTGCTTGTTGAATAAGTTTTAAAATTTAAAAAAACCGCTTTGTTTGCAGAGTGGTTTTTTTTATTATGAGTTTGCAAATGATAAAAATTATTGTTCGACCTTTATGGCCGTTTAGAATTTTAATAATTATACAATGAAGAGATTTTTACTTTTTACAGCCGTAATGTTTGCATTCCAATTTTCAAATGCTCAGCCGGTAATCGGTACGTGGAGTGGAGATTTAATGATACAGGGCATGAAACTGCCGCTGGTATTACACGTGCACTCACAGGGCGATTCGTTAACTGCTACCCTGGATAGCCCGGCGCAAGGCGCCAAAGGCATTCCGGTGAGTAAGGTGTTTTTTTCAAATAACGAACTGCAGTTTGAAATAAAAATGATACAGGCTTCGTATAAAGGAATGCTTGCCGCAGACAGTATTGCCGGAACTTTCACTCAAATGGGTATGAACCTGCCACTGACCTTTAAAAAGGGCGCTGCCCAACAAGCCAACCGACCGCAAACACCAAAACCACCTTTCAATTATAAGATTGAAGAGGTGAATTTTACCAACCCTGCTGATACCAACACACTTGCCGGAACCCTTACAATGCCTATGGATAAAAAACAATTTCCTGTAGTGGTGCTTATTACAGGCAGCGGCGATCAGGACAGGGATGAAACTCTTTTTGATCATAAGCCTTTTTGGGTAATTGCTGATCATCTTACTAAAAATGGTATTGGTGTGCTGCGCTTAGATGACCGCGGTGTGGGCGGCTCTACAAAAGGAAAAGAAGCTTCTACAACAGCCAGTTTTGCAACAGATATTGATGCGGCTGTAAAATTTTTAACAAAGCGGGGTTATAAAAATATCGGTTTAATAGGCCATAGCGAGGGCGGAATGATAGCGCCGATGGTAGCTGATAAAAATAAGAATGTAAAATTCCTGATTTCGCTGGCTGGACCGGGTGTTGATATTTATGACTTAATGCTTAAGCAAACTTTTGATGTTACAAAATCCAGTGGTGTTAGCGATAGTACAGCGCAGGCAGCAACAGAGCAAAACAAAAAGATCTTTGCATTTATAAAAGACTACAAAGGCAACAATCTTGGGCAGGATGCAAAAGTGTTTCTAAATTCACTGCCTGAAACAGATGCACTCAAAACCCTGACGCCTGAGCAAAAACAAACCATTATTGATCAGCAGGTAAAAATGATCACCAGTCCGTGGTTCCAATATTTCCTTAAGTTCAGCCCACAGGCCTATATCACAAAATTAAAGATACCAGTGCTTGCCATCAATGGCAGTAAAGACATACAGGTTTCTGCAAAAGAAAACCTTGCCGGATGGAAGCAAGGCCTTGAAAAAGCCGGGAATAATAATTATAAAATTGTTGAACTGCCTGATATGAACCATTTGTTTCAGAAGGCCGGAACAGGTACTGTAGCAGAGTATGGCCAGATTGAAGAAACCATTTCGCCTGAAGTACTGAATTTGATGACAAGCTGGATTTTAAAATTAAAATAGTATGATATTTAATGCAAGCATGGATCAACAAGCCAAATGGCTTACGGCTGTTGTAATGCTCATCAATGCCATTGCAATAGGAGCCTTATTATTTATGGACATCAGCCAGTTTGGATTAATGGTGGGCGCTGTGCTTTTAGTAGTGGCCTTCACCATTAGCTGGGGTTATAGCACCAACCAGTATATTTTATCAGGCGATAAGATTATCATCAAAAGGCCGTTTGGTAATAAAACCATACCCGTCAGCACGATTAGTAAAGCTGAAAAAATAGATCGCGCTAATCTTCGGTATTCGGCAAGAACCTTTGGCAACGGCGGTTTTATGGGGTATTATGGGAGTTACTATAATAAGAAGCTGGGTAAAATGCAATGGTATGCAACCAACCTTAACAATGCCATTTTATTAACAACTAAAACATCTAAAAAGATAATCATCACGCCAGATGAACATCAAAAATTTTTGCATCAAATAGCTCCATTCATACAGAAGATTTAATAGCATCTGCTTCCGGTGTTCTTATCCTACATCAATCGGCGCGTGGTATTTATAAACTATGTTTGAACAAAAATGAATATGAAAATAGAATTTGGATTGATGTCATTTGCAGATGTTGCGCCTGAAAGTGGCAACAAAGGCATTCACGCGCAGGAGCGAATTAAAAATTTACTGGAAGAAATTAAACTTTCTGACGAACTTGGAATTGATGTGTATGGCGTAGGGGAACACCATCGCCCAGATTATGCCGTATCATCACCAGCGACAATTTTAGCAGCGGCAGCAGCGGTTACAAAAAATATAAAATTATCAAGTGCGGTTACGGTATTGAGTTCAGAAGATCCCGTTCGCGTATACCAGCAGTTTGCTACGGTAGACCTTATCTCCGGCGGCAGAGCCGAGATCATGGCAGGTCGTGGCTCATTTATCGAATCTTTTCCTTTATTCGGTTACAACCTGCAGGATTATGATGAGTTGTTTGATGAAAAACTTAACCTGCTGCTTGAGATCAATAAAGCAGAAAAGGTTTCGTGGAAAGGCAAGCACAGGGCTTCCATCAACAACCTGGGCGTGTACCCCAGGGCCGTTGAAGGCGGTATGCCCGTATGGCTGGCAGCGGGCGGCACACCGGCGTCAGCCATTCGCGCAGCAAAATTAGAACTGCCCCTTATGCTGGCCATTATTGGCGGCATGCCCGAACAGTTTACACGCTTCATCAACCTTTATAAAAGCAGCGCTATACAATTGGGAAGAAAAGAAGAAGATATACAGGTGGGCATTAACAACCACGTGTTTATTGGTGAAGACAGCAAGGCAACTGCTGATACCTTTTTTCCGTATTATGCACAAATGATGGACCGCGTGGGCCGGGACCGTGGCTGGCAACCCATGAGCAGGGATCAATACGAATACATGCGCAGCCCAAAAGGATCGCTGATGGTAGGTAGTGTTGAAGAAGTAACAGAAAAAATTATTTACGAGCATCAGCTCTTTGGTTTTACAAGATTTTTTGCACAGGCAAGCCTGGGTTTTGTACCTCACGAACTCACCATGCGCTCCATTGAGTTGTTCGGAACCAAAGTAGTACCAGAAATTAAAAAGCGCCTTGGCATAGCATAATTTACAATGCGGATAGTGTTAACTAATATTGGTTGAAGCCTTACATTTGCAACTACATGTATTTAAAACAGGTTGCCCTATATTTCATTTTAAGTTTAATTGGTGTAATGGCTTTTGCGCAGGCCGATACCATAAAGATTGACACCAGTTATTATGAAAGGTTCCGGCGTAAGCTTATCATAACACCCTTTATGGTAAAAAATGCATCGGCTTTTACGCTCACTACGCCGGAAGTTAAGGACCGTGTTCGCTATTATACTAATGCTCCCGTGGGTTTAGGGCTTCGCGTGGGTTTTGACTGGTTATCACTCTCAGCATCGTATGGTATTGGCCTCATAGACCCGGATTTTAATAAAGGCAAAGGCAAAACAAAAACGCTCAGCCTGAATACAACTTTTGCTGCTCGTAAATTTATCGCGGATATTTATTTTCAATCGCATAAAGGCATGTATATGCGTGCAGACGCGGTTCCACCCTATACGCAGGAGCTTTTTTACGTGCGGCCCGATGTAGCCACAAGGCTGCTGGGCGCAAGTGGCCTGTGGATATTCAACAGCAAAAAATTTACTGCCCGCCCGCCATTTAAATATGATTCATGGCAAAAAAGATCAGCAGGCTCGCTGCTGGCAGGTGTTGAATTTTTTTCCGGATCCGCAAAAGGCGACAGCGCTTTGATACCATCTGCTTATCAAAATATTTACCCTCAGGCCCAGGTAAACAAAGTGAATTATTTTCTTTTTGGGCCCAGTGCAGGTTATGGCCACACTTTTGTTGCAGGCAAACATTTTTTTGTAACCGCAATCGGGGCGCTCAATGCTGATGTAGGCTATGTAAAAGAGTATAAAACTGCTGCCGCGATGGAATCTGTGGATAAGCGCTGGCGTTTTGATCCTAATGTCACTTTCAGGGGTGGCGTGGGTTACAATACGCCAGGCTGGGAGTTGGCATTCAGTTATTTTACCAAAAGACTTTTTCTTACCGGTAACACCAACGACAACCGGTATCTGACCCATAACAACGATTACAAGCTTTCCTACACGCGCCGTATCAATGCTGGCAAAACCATTCCCAAAGTAGTAGACTGGGCCGGAGACATTATTGAAGACCTTGGTTTCGGCTTTTTGATAGGAAGGTAATACCGTACACAAATAATTTTGTATTCTCATTCAGCATTTGTTTCTTTACAGATTCAGTTTTTTATTAAGTAGAAAAATTCATAAATAGCCAAAAGATTACTGCTTCCAAAGAGCTGCTCTGCGGCTTACTAAAAGAAAATACATGAAACATCTATTATTTTGGTTGCTGCTGTTTTGTTCGTTCAACTTAACAGCACAAGACACGCCCAAAGACACCATCCCGCCAAAACCCGGTGTGCCTGCACCCCAAAAAGATACCGTTGTTATAAACAGAACACGTGATACCAGCGGAACAGGCGCCCGCCCCGCTGCAAAAAAGGATGAAGTAAAACCTTACAGTGAAGTAATTACTAAAGAAGCCATTACACAAAAAGGCCTTTTTTGGACACACAAAGTTGACAAAACCTGGTTTTTTGAAATTCACGACAGCCTTATTAACCGCGACATTTTAGTGGTGACACGCTACGTAAGTGTGCCTGGCGGCGCCAACGTTTACGGAGGTGAGCAGGCCAATAACCAGATGGTGCGTTTTGAAAAAGGACCCGATAAAAACATATTGTTGCGCCTGGTGGCTACCATTGCCGTGGCAGATTCTACTGACGAAATCTATAAAGCAGTAGAGCTTTCCAATGCCAATCCTATTATTGCCGCGTTTCCATTAAAAGCTGTGGGCAATAAAACCTCGGTGATTGATGTAACCAGTTACCTGGTTGGCGATAATGCAGCAGTAAGCCTTAACCCGGGTTTAAAGCGTGCCCTCAACCTGTCCAATCTTATTCCTGACAGGTCATTCATTCAAAAAGTAAGCGCTTATCCCATCAACGTAGAAGTGCGTACGGTAAAAACATTTGCTGCCAACCCACCAGCTCCAGCGCCCACACCATCCAGAACACGAAACTTTCCTGTGGCATCGGCTGCCGGAGCGGTTACCATTGAAATGAACAATTCATTTTTATTATTACCAAAAACACCAGCGGCGCGCAGGCTGTTCGATCCACGAGTGGGCTATTTTGCCAACAGGTACACCAAATTTACCGATGACCAGCAACGTGCCCAGCAAAAAACCTTTATCGTTCGCTGGAAGCTGGAACCCAAGCCGCAAGACTACAACAAGTGGCGCAACGGGCAACTGGTAGAACCTCAAAAACCGATCGTGTTTTATATTGATCCGGCTACGCCCAAAAAATGGGTGCCTTACCTGATGCAGGGTGTGAACGATTGGCAAAAAGCATTTGAAAAGGCAGGATTTAAAAATGCCATTTATGCAAAGGAATGGCCTAAGAACGATACAACCATGAGCCTTGAAGATGCGCGCTACTCGGTGATCCGCTATTTTGCTTCGGATATAGAAAATGCTTATGGCCCCAATGTGCACGACCCGCGCAGCGGCGAAATATTGGAAAGCCATATTGGCTGGTATCATAACGTGATGAAGTTGTTGCAAAACTGGTACCTGATACAAGCAGGGCCTAACGATAAAAGGGCACAGCAAATGAAGTTTCCTGATGAGCTGATGGGGCAACTGATACGCTTTGTATCTTCTCACGAAGTGGGCCATACTATCGGGCTGCGCCACAATCATGGCAGCAGCAGCACGGTGCCGGTTGAAAAACTGAGGGATAAAAAATGGGTGGAAGCCAATGGTCATACACCTTCTATTATGGACTATGCCCGCTTTAACTATGTGGCGCAACCTGAAGATAATATTTCACCAAAAGGCTTGTTCCCGCGCATTGGCGAATATGATGAATGGGCTATTAAATGGGGTTATGGCTACTCGGGCGCCACTGATGTGGAAGAAGATAAAAAGATCACCAATAAATGGATCGTAGATGCTTTGAAAAAGAATCCGCGCCTTTGGTTTGGAACCGAAACCAATCCCTGGGATCCGCGTTCTCAATCAGAAGCCGTGGGCGATAATGCCATGCTGGCCAGTGAATATGGTTTAAGAAACCTGAAGCGCGTGGTGGCTGGTATTCCGCAATGGACAAGAGAGGAGGCCGACCGCTACGAAAATCTGTCAGAAATTATGCAACAGGTTTTTGTGCAGTACAACCGCTATATGAACCATGTGCTGAAATATGTGGGCGGTGTGGAAGAAACTTTTAAAAGTGTGGAAGAACCCGGTGCGGTGTATGTGCCTACTGATAAAAAGCAGCAGCGCGAAGCAGTGGCCTTTCTGCATAAAAATTTGTTTGAAACCCCCGATTGGATTTTAAATGCTGACATATTAGATAAAACCACCAACCCGGCCGGTGAAGATTATTTTGCACGTGTACAACTGAACGTACTGAACAGTTTGCTTTCTGGCGACAGGCTGAATTTGCTGGCTGTAAATGAAAACCGCTTTGCCAGCGCAAGCCCTTATAAAATGGAAGAGATGCTGGCAGATGTGGAGGCCGGAATTTGGAAAGAACTGGAAACAGGGGCTGCCATCCCGCAGTACCGCCGCAATTTGCAAAAGCAATATGTAACGGCGCTTTCAAAACTCACGTCGCCGGTAGCAGCAACTGCTAACGATGCAGCGGTGCCGCCGTTTGCTACAAGCACCAGTTTTTTGAATACCGATGTGCCATCGGTAGCAAGAGGATTTTTGCTGCGGCTAAAAACAAAGGTTGATGCACGCGCAGGCAATGTTTCTGATGTTCGCACACAAATGCACCTGCAGGATGTATCGGACAGGATCAGGCAGGCGCTGGATTTGAAATAAATTTTAGAGAGAATGGTAATAAGAAGGCTGCTTTTTTTAGGCAGCTTTCTTTTATTTTAGGATTTTCGATGTGAAAGTTTGGGGTTGGGTTATGGTTGTTACGGAAAGGGCTTGGCGAAGTGGCGGGGATTTTTACGAAGTCGTTCAGCCCGCCTATTGCCAATACGATGTTATGGGCAAGTTTGGTGTCAACCTTTCCGTTTTTTATTTCCAATTTGTTTGGTGTCTTTCGCTTTTAATACTGTGTTTGCACTGCATTTTCAGTTGTCCCAATTTTTGGCACAACTCACTTCCTTCTTCTTTCAGTTTGGTTTTTAACGCATTCCAATACTTTCTTGGTCGGGCACTTTCGGTTAATATTTCAATTACGTCTATAACAGAAAATACCACTTTTCTTATTCTTCGTCCCAATGGATGCGAACTTGTTTTTGCTCAAATATTTTGATAGCGTTTTCTTTGCTCATTTTATCTATCTATAATTCTGTTGCAAAGATAATAAAAGAGGCTTGGTGACATTAGCGAACAAAAAGTTGATGCTGCGTTTCGTATGCCGCCATAACGCCAAGCCGATGTAAGCTGCTGTTTTTACTCACCGCCGATCCATTTCCTAATGTACTTGTCAAGACCTTTTAATTTGCGATTTACTTTTTCTTTGTCAAACTTCTCGATGTCGTATTTCTTTTTAAACCATTTCGCAATTTCTTTGTGGTCTGGATGTGCCTTGTCTTTAAGAGCGTCTAAGCAATCATAAAATGAACCTATACCGCCGCAATCTTCTGGAGGGCAATTCATTTGTCCGTCAATACAAGTTGGATATTTTTTATTGTTGTCAATATCATATAATTTCTCAACTTTTATTTGATGCCTCCACCCATCGCCAAAATCATACAGATAATTAATGATGTCTTTTTGGTGAGTGATTACATCATTAAGTTTTACTGTCGTTGAGTCAAGCAATTGGTCACTGCCATAACCATTGCTTTTTTCATCTTCGTCAACCTGACCAATTCTATAACCTTCCAAGTTGAACTCGAACATGTGATAATTGTGCCACCCCATAACTATTTGTATGATGTGATGCAATTCAAAAAATGTTGTGTCTTTATTTACAAGAATTTGGCGCCAAATAAGAGGCATTGAGTGAGTTAAAGAAATTTTCAATTGAATTATCTCTTGCATAGTTAAAGTGTCTCTATAAAATGGCAGCTTACGGAAGAAGTATTTGCGATGGGCGGGAATTCATTGATTGTCCAGCCCGGTACAAATGCCTGAATATAGTTGATGTTATAATGTCCAGCCCTGCTTTTGCCAATACTTTTGTTGGGCGTTCGTGCCTTGAACTATTAGGAATGCACTAAAAGTTCCAATTTTGCGCCAAGTCCCTCATTTATAATTCGCATCAATGTCGATAGCCTAATATCACTCGCATCGTTCTCAATACGTGATATATAATTTTTAGTCGTCCCACATTTCTCCGCCAGTTGCTCCTGAGTTAGGTTATTCTTAATACGAAGCTCTTGCAACATAACGCCGAGCTTAAAGGACTCGTAGCCTTGTTCATATTTGTCCCGTTTCTTTGTCCCCTTTACGCCATACTCTTTGTCAAGGTGCTCCTGAAACGATACTAAATTATTTTTCTTTGTCTTCATAATATGCCTTTTTTAATCGTTCCGCTCTTTCGATTTCGGTGGCAGGTGTCTTTTGAGATTTTTTCTGAAATCCATTTAAAAGTACAACGAGCCTGCCCTCGTCAAAAAAACAGAATATTCGAAAAATGTTACTCCCAGCACTTACCCTAATCTCATAAAGGTCAGTCCCAATAATGTGTTTCAAATACTTTTCTGGTACAATCGGGATTTCCTCCAAAATTCCGATGGTCTAGTTAATGCGGGTTTTGACTTTCAGCGTTTGTCTATTATAGAACTCCCAAAAGTAATCACCATAAACAAAAACCTGCCTTACCTTACCCTTTTGCTCCATGTATACAAAGTTGCCTATTTAGGTAACAAAATCCAAATGTTAAATGATTTTAGTAACGCGACACGATTTATG
>JAFAFV010000112.1 GCA_023423285.1 Bacteroidota bacterium | reverse complement strand
TGCTGGTATTAATTGATTCCACTTGTAAAGGTGCGGCCATTACATTTGCAATTAGCGACTCCAGCCGCACATACTCTGCGGAGTTTTGCAACAGCTCTTGCAGTTGTTTTTGCTCAGGCAGCGTGAGTGCGCCTGCCTGCTTTTTTGCAAGTAATTCTATAAACCTTTTTTCATCCACTATAAGAAAGGCAGTAAAATAAAGTATGTATACTTACAATAACAGGAAAAAAGTTTTTTATGCGTTTTTGCGCTCTTCCCCGGAAAGATAATCTGCAAACAATATTATCAGGGTACCTGCTATAGATTGTATAGCACGCGTCATGTGGGTATTTACAGTTCTGGGAGATATGGACAGCAACATTGCTACTTCGCTATACTTCATGCCTTCCTCTTTAACCAACCTGAATACGAGGCGGGTTTTGGGCGGCAACATATTGATCACCTCTGCAATAGCTTTCAAATTTTCTTTAGAGATCAGCTCCAGATCGGGCGTTTTAAAACAAACAGCATCAGCATCTCCCCAATCGCCAGCCATTTCAAACATCCTGGCGGTGCGGTAACTTTTACTTTTTAAATAATTAATGGAAGCATGCTTAACGGCGGTGTACAAATAATTTGCAAGGTTGTTGATTGTAAGTAAAATGTCCCGGCTATGCCACAGTTTTACCAACACATCTTCTACTATCTCTTCAGATGCGTGCCTGTCTTGAGTAATATTAGTAGAAAACGATAGCAGCCCCGGAAAAAAATGGCGTAACAACTGGGCAAAAGCTCCCTCGTCATTTTCTTCAGACACCAGCCTGGTCAGTTCACTTATAGTTTGCGTGTTGATCATTAAAATACTGCGTATTGTAAAGAGTAAAGCCTCCTGAGAACGAACAAATTTTTCTAAAAGTAGTGTTTTTCTTAAATCTTCATTTGCGTTTTCATAAAACCCTGTCGAACGCTACTTGTTACTGCGTTTTACAATCAATTTTACATTTATCAGTTCTTATGGCAGTTCATCTACATGCTGACTGAAAAAATTTCAGTAATAATGAAAAATTTTCATTAAAACCCCGCGTGGCAAAGGGTTTGATGCTAATCATACGAAAGCTTGCAATAACTGCAAGACTAATAAATTTGTTAACCATTAAAAAAGGAGGATGTTATGTCACTAATCAAATGGCAGGGAAACGGAGGCTCATGGCCTGTAATTTCCCGATTGTTCGACGATTTTTGGAACGATACTTCTTTTGACTGGAACAACAGAAATTTTTCATCCACCAGCACAACCGTTCCATCTGTAAACATTAAAGAAACTGAAAATGATTATGAAGTTGAGATGGCTGCTCCCGGTATGAAAAAAGAAGATTTTCAAATTACACTTGATGGAAATCTTCTCATGATCTCTTCTGAAAAACGCTTTGATAATGAAGAGCAAAATGAGCAGTACACGCGCAAAGAGTTCAGCTACCAATCCTTTCAACGCAGTTTTCAGCTTCCAAAAGATGTTGTGGATGAAGAAAGCATACAAGCAAAGTATGAGGATGGTGTGTTAAGGCTGATCGTTCCTAAAAAAGAAGAAGCCAAAAAGAAAGCGCCGAGAAGAATAGAGATCGGCTAATGATTGAGCTCAAAATGATTTTTTTAAAGAAGCTGTATCGTTATACGGCTTCTTTTTTTATATCACCAGCATTTAAATAAAGAAGTATAAGGCAGCTATTAAATATTGAAAACTGCTTCAGAACAGCGTGTGCGCAGTTTCTTTTACATTTGCAGCCTGATGGGAAATGATACCGGCAAGGAAATAATTTGCAGTGGAGAAAAATTGTTGCTCACCTCTTTAAAAGCGGTCTACTGGCCTGCCCGTAATACTTTAATACTAGCAGACCTTCACCTGGGCAAATCAGCATATTTTAGAAACAATGGCATCGCTATTCCTTCTACCGTAATGACGGGCGACCTGGAAAGGTTATCTTATCTTATCCATTCTTTCAATACAGAAAAACTGATCGTGGTTGGCGATATGTTTCACCACAGCTACAATGCCGATGTAAACTTGTTTAAAGAATGGAGAGCGCATTATCAAATGCTGGAAATTGAACTGGTGCCAGGCAATCACGACAAGCTGCTAAAATTAGACTATCAACTCCTGCAAATTAATTTGACCAGTGAGCGGCACTTTGTTGCGCCATTTTTTTTTGAACACGCCCCTACTGCGGCCAGCAACGGCAACTTCACTATTTCAGGTCACTTACACCCAGGGTATTTAATGGAAGGTAAAGCACGACAGGCCCTGCGGCTTCCTTGTTTTATAAAATCAGAACAGCATCTTGTTCTGCCTTCGTTTAGCGCATTTACCGGCTTGTATACCAATTATGAGAAAAAAGAAGGCAACAGTTATTTTGTAATCGGCGCTAATAAAGTGTATTGCATTTAGTTGGTTAGTGTTTGGCACAGTATTTTAGGATGTATCATAAATTATGTCATGAATACTGATACAAATAAACCGAATGATCCGATCAAAGTTGAAAATGAAGTTCAGCAAAGTAAAGATCCTAAAATAGACCAGGATGTGCCGGGCTTTCCGCACAAGCCTTCTTCTGACGAAGAGCTGAAAGAAAAAGATCCGCATCCTAAAGCTTACGACAGAGATGTGGTGGACGGCGGCCCTGACCAGGCAAAACATTCCTGATAAAAATATAGCTGCCTATAAGCAGCTATATTTTTATCCGAAAAGCTCTTCATCTTCCCGCTCATTAGTAGGGATCTTTTTAATAAAATCATCAAACTCCGGCCCGTCATGATTACGGTAAGCGCCGTAAGAATCCAGGATATAACCAATATCGCCGTCCTTATCTTCAACGATGAGAACAATGGTATTGTCATCAGGATTTGACTCCCCTTCGTACCTGAAGTTTTTAATAATCAAAAGGTCTTCGGGATTATATATTTTGCCCAGGTTCTCGCATACCATCTCATTGTTCTCGTTCATCTCAATCGGGTTATCAAAACCTTTTTCCCGTATTCTGTTCAGTACCTGGCTTAGCGTAATCATTTGTGAATTATCTTTCATTGTTTGCAGTTTAGATGTTACAAATATATTTATTAACACAACGCACAAACCACGCCAAAAAATGAGCCGTTTTGTTTAACGCCGCTCACTCATTTACCTTTGGGGTGAAGTAAATTTTTTCAAGTGCAAATCATCCAAAACATATCGCTAAAGGCATTGAACTCTTTTGGCATTGAAGCAACCACCGCTTATTTTACAGAGGTTAATTCAATTGAGGAATTAAAAGAAGCGCTTACATGGTGCAGACAAAAAAATATTGAGCCGTTTATCCTGGGAGGTGGCAGCAATGTTCTTTTTACAAGAAATTTCAATGGCCTGATAATTAAAAATTCTATTCCTGGTATTTCAATCGTATCAGAAGATGCTGAGCATGTGTATGTAAAAACAGGTGCTGGCGTACTTTGGCATGATGTGGTTTTGTATTGCCTCGAAAATAATTTTGCAGGCGTGGAAAACCTGGCGCTTATTCCCGGCTTTGCCGGCGCCTCTCCCATGCAAAACATAGGCGCTTATGGTGTAGAACTTAAAGAAGTTTTTCATGAGCTGAATGCTGTGAACAGGTTTGAGCTAACCAATACTATATTTGATAAAGCGGCCTGCGAATTTGGCTACCGTGAAAGTGTTTTTAAAAATAAATACAAAGACCAGTTTGTTATCACAGACGTTACTTACAGGCTTAACAAAACGCCGTGCTTTCATATAGAATACGGTGCGCTTCGCCAGCAACTTGAGCACAATGGTGTAACCGAATTAAGCATCAGAGCTATCGCTGATGCTGTTATGAACATCAGGTCAACCAAATTGCCAGACCCTGCAAAAATTGGCAACGCAGGCAGTTTTTTTAAAAATCCATCTATTTCACAGGCACAATTTGAAACCCTGAAAGATGATTTTCCTGGTATTGTAAGTTACCCGAATGATGACGGCACTGTCAAAATTGCTGCCGCGTGGATGATTGAACAGTGCGGCTTTAAAGGGGTTCAGCGTGGTGATGCAGGCGTGCATGAAAAACAGGCATTAGTACTGGTGAATTATGGAAATGCCACTGGCCTGGAAATTTTATCATTATGCCATGAAATTAAAGAAGCAGTATTGAAGAAGTTTGACGTAGTGCTAATGCCCGAAGTAAATATTATCTAATATTAGTGAAAAAGCCAACAAAGGCACAATATTTGATTAATCAGACGTAACTTTCAAATCGAACATAAACACATCAAATGAAAAGGAAAATATTTTTAACTGCCTTTACAGTTTTAACTGCAGCCACTTTATTTGCACAAAGAGATTTTTACGGTCGCCCTTTCAGGCTGGGTTTTAAAGTAGACCCCGTTTTTATAAATAACCTGAGTCCTAAAGAAAATGGTGTGGAAAAAGGCGGAAGCGGTTTTGGCATCAACTATGGTTTAATGGCCGATGTGATGTTTAGCGACGGTCGCGGAGCATTTGCCACCGGCCTAGAAGTGGCTCATGCTTCCTCAAAACTGAAGTATGTTGATCAGGAAGGCCTGTATGGTAAGGGTGATTACAAAATCAACTTACAATACCTGCAAATACCGCTTAGCGTGAAATTAAAAACCAACCCCATGGAAACCGGCACACGGTTTTGGGGCCAGTTTGGCACTTATTTAGGTGCTCTTTTGGGCTCAAGAGCTGATTATACCCCTGGCAACGGTTCAAAAAGTGCCGCTGTAAGCAACGCTAAAATTATGAATGCTACGAACAAAGTAAATATGGGCTTACTTTTAGGTGCCGGCATTCAGCACCCGCTTGCTGAAAGAACCGAC
>JAFAFV010000063.1 GCA_023423285.1 Bacteroidota bacterium | reverse complement strand
CACGAAGGTGAAACCGTGATGCTGGCACCTGCCAGTGGTTTTTACAGTACGCCGGGCCTGGGTAAAAATGAAGTAAGGCTAGCTTATGTATTGAATAAAGAATCAATTGCAAAAGCTATGGATTGTTTGGAGATTGCTTTGCAACAATATCCGGGAAGAGTTAAATAGTTTTGTACCGGCTAAAAATCTCTTCTACTTCAACTCTATTAAGTTGGGGGTAAGGAACAGGAGGCCGGGGACTTTTATCAGGATGTTTTAATACATACTGGTACCAGCCGGTGTCGCGCCATTGTCCTAATTTATAACCCGTATCTTCATAGGTTGCAAAATATTGAAACCCCATTTTTTCATGAAAGCGTGTACTTTCTTCATGCGGGATGCCTATGACTGCATAAACGCGGTAGATGCCCTGTAATTGTAAGATGTCAAACAAGGCCGCATATAAATTCTTTGCAATACCAGTTCTTTTATAATCAGATCGCATATAAATTGAACATTCAGCCACCCACTGGTAGGCAATGCGCTCCCTGTATTTTGATGCATATGCGTAACCGGCAATAATGCCATCTGCTTCTGCAACAAGCCATGGATATTGCTGGGTATAATCTTTCGCCCTTTTAGAAAATTCCGCAACAGAAGGAACATCTTCTTCAAAAGTTACGACTGTTTCCTTTATAAATGGAGCATAAATATTCAAAACATGCTCAACATCATCCGCTTTAATATCACGAATTTTCATATAATGAAAATAAATATTTGAAATATTTTATCAATTTACTCTTTTTTTTAGTTTTATTCCATGTATTTTTGAATAGATAAATATATTTATTAATCAAAATAAAAAGAATTCTTCATTTAAATCAAAAACTTATTTTTTATGCATATGACAAAAAAACTTGCAATTATTCCTTTTTCATTACTTATTGGTATTGTTATCCTCTGTTTATTCTTTGGCCATAATCCAGTTTCTATTACCCCACATGAGCAAATAAATACCGGTGATACTGCCTGGATGCTCACTGCTGCCGCATTTGTTTTGATTATGACCCCTGGCCTGGCCTTTTTTTACGGCGGTATGGTGCGAAAGAAAAATGTGATCTCCACAATGTTACAAAGTTTTATCTGCATGGCGTTAATTTCTGTTATCTGGGTGATTTTTGGTTTTAGCCTGGCATTTGGCCATTCCATAGGCGGTCTTATAGGCGACCCCCGTACTTTTTTCCTGATGAAAAATGTGCTGGAAGGTGACCCCTGGCCCATGGCCGCCACTGTGCCACTTGCTGTATTTGCCTTCTTTCAGCTTAAGTTTGCCATTATTACGCCAGCATTAATTACCGGCGCTTTTGCTGAAAGGATTCGTTTTACCTCATACCTGTTGTTCATTAGCTTATTTACCATTTTTGTATACAGCCCGCTGGCGCATGCTACCTGGCATCCTGAGGGTTTTTTGTTTCAAATGGGCGTACTTGATTTTGCCGGCGGAACGGTGGTACACATGAGCGCGGGCATTGCAGCGCTGGCCAGCGCTATTTATTTAAGAAAACGCAATGAACCTGAGCACAAACCGGCAAGAATCACTTATGTATTACTGGGTACAGGACTGTTGTGGTTTGGATGGTTTGGCTTTAACGGCGGCTCTGCTATGGGAGCCAATAACCTGGCGGCAACGGCACTGGCTACCACCGCAACCGCATCTGCAGCGGCTGCCCTTGCCTGGGTAATCTTTGATGCATTCAGGGGACGCAAGCCATCGGCCATGGGAACCTGTATTGGCGCTGTGGTTGGCCTGGTTGCTATTACGCCCGCGGCGGGTTTTGTTAACCTGGCACACTCGCTTGTGATTGGCATTGTGGCCTCTTTAGTAAGCAACCTGGCTGTAGAATTGAGAACCCGCACGGGTTTAGATGATACGCTGGATGTATTTCCCTGCCATGGCATTGGGGGTATGGTGGGCATGCTGCTGACTGGTGTATTTGCGAATACTGCTATCAATGCGGGCAATACTACCGGCAATGGATTATTTTTTGGCGAAACTAAACTTTTTTTCACGCAAACGCTCGCATTGGCAGGCGTATCTGTTGCGGTATTCGCAGCATCATTTTTATTATTAAAAATAACAGATCTGATAACGCCATTGCGGGTGAGCGAACAGGAAGAGCTGGAAGGACTTGACAGAACACAGCATGGTGAAAGTCTTTAAGCTTTACAAAATTGAATGATGTATTTAAAAAACCTGGCTATGCAGCAAATCTGCAAAGGTTTGCCTTTTGCGAATAAGCCGGTGCTGCCCTGCTTCAAAAAGTACTTCGGCAGGTTTGTAGCGAGAATTGTAGTTGGATGACATTTCAAAACCGTATGCTCCTGCATTGTAGAATATCAGTAAATCTCCTTCACGGGTTTCAGGCAGTTCCCGGTTCCATGCAAAAGTGTCCGTTTCGCAAATATTTCCTACGATGGTGTATTCTTTTACAGCGCCATCAGGATTGGAAATATTTTGAATACGGTGGTATGCATCGTAAAACATGGGCCTGATGAGGTGACTGAAACCACTGTTAACACTTACAAAAGTGGTGGCAGGAGTTTCTTTTTTTACATTAACCTGCGTAATCAAATAGCCGCATTCGCTTACAAGGTATTTTCCTGGTTCAAACCATATTTCGAGATTTTTTGTCGCTTCATTTTGTTCAAAAGCTGCCAATACTTTATATGCAAGCTGTTGAATATTGATAGCCACATCATCTTCTTTATAAGCTACTTTAAAACCGCCACCCAAATCAATGGAGGTTAGATGTGGAAAATGAGGTACCAGATCAAACAATACTTCCACCCCTTTTAAAAAAACTTCAGCATCTTTAATGTCGCTGCCGGTATGTATATGGAGGTTATTAACGTGCAAACCGTATTGGTTCTGTAGCGATAAAATTTCATCAAGCTGGCTTATGGGGATGCCAAATTTGCTTTTATCGTGACCGGTAGAAATTTTGATATGGCCTCCTGCCATGATGCCGGGTCTGAGTCGGATGCCAACAGGATAAGAACCTCTAAATTTCTGACCAAATTTTTCGAGGTTGGAAAGACTGTCAATATTGATATGAACACCCAAATTTTGAGCTTCTTCAATTTCATCAAAAGCAATACCGTTGCTGGTATATAAAACATTTGCAGGGGAAAAGCCAGCATGCAAAGCCAATTTTACTTCGTTGATGGAACTGCAGTCTGCGCTGCAACCCATTTGATGAACAACTTTTAAAATGCTGATGTTGGTAAGGGCTTTGCAGGCATAAAAAATGCGCACTTTCTTACTGTTGAACGCACTTGTTAGCTGTTGATACTGATATTTTATTTTGTCTGCGTTGTATACGTACAAAGGCGTTCCATAAGTTTGGGCGGCCTCTGTCAATTGCTCGTTCGTTAATTGCTCTGTCATAAAATGTAAACCTGCGCGGCGCAGTTGCTAATAATTTTCTTTGTCTTCTTCGGCAGCGCCATCTTTATTGTTTTCATCCTGCTGTTCATTACCAGGGTTTTCTTCACGAACCTGCTTCAATTCATCATCTAAAAAACCAGGTTCGCTAATATCGTCTGCAGGATTGCCTGAATCCACTGCTTCCTCTTCTTTTGCTTCATTCCCCTCCCTTTCTTCTTCTTTTTCTGATTCTTCCCGATGAATTTCATTTGATTCGCCGGTTCCATTCTGTTGCAGTGCAACCGGAACATTTTGTATAGTTACCAGCTCGCCGTTCTCTGTTACACTTAGTTGTCTTTCGTCAACAATTTTTTCGATCATTTCTTTGGCTTCATCATCTATGTTGCCCATAACCGTAGGTTCTACCAGATGCTCTGCAAGCACTTCTTTAATTTTTGGAAGTTCGTCTGCTGAGTTGATGCCGAAATAATCCATAAAAGTTTTGGAGGTAGCATAAACAAGCGGGTGACCGGGTAGCTTCTCATTTCTGCCACTGATCACGATCAGATCTTTTTCCAGTAGCTTTTGAACGGCATAATCGGCGCTAACGCCCCGGATGGCTTCTATTTCGCCCTTGGTTACTGGTTGTTTGTAAGCTATAATGGCCAGCGTTTCCAAAGCCGCAGCCGAAAGGCGCTTCATAAACTTTTCACCGTTAATCTGGGCCACCGTTTTATGGTATTGTTTTTTGGTAAGAAATTGCCAGCCACCGCCACTTTGAACCATTTCAAAAGGGTAAAACTCCGAAGCATATTTTTCAACGATACCTTCCATGGCCGCTTCAATCTGGTCTAACGGTATTTTATCTTCCATAAAACCAAAAGCATTATTTAAAAGGTCGGTAATTTCCAGTACAGACAAAGGCTTGTCGCTTGCAAAAATCAACGCCTCAATATGTGGTATAAGCCCTGTTATTTCCAATTTATGAAATTAAATAGGTGATTGCATTTAATGGCATTGGTAATTAGCCCCACTGTCCGTTATCCCTGTAATGCCGCAGCGCCGCTTACAATTTCGCTCAGCTCGGTTGTAATAGCTGCCTGGCGCGCCCGGTTGTACGATAGTTTCAGGCTTTTCAACATTTCATTTGCGTTTTCACTGGCTTTATCCATCGATGTCATACGTGCGCCGTGCTCTGATGCATTGGAATCTAGAACAGCTTTGTAGAGCTGGGTGTTGAGTATTTTAGGCATCAGTTCGGTGATCAGCTCTGATTTTTCGGGGTCAAAAATAAAGTCGGCCTTTTTAGCACCTGGTTTTTTTTCAACCCGTGGTATGGGTAAAAATCTTTCGTGCGTAAAGATTTGGGTGGCTGCATTTTTAAACTGGCTGTACACAATGTCAATCGCATCAAACTCTTTGTCCTCATAAGCCC
The DNA here is from genome assembly GCA_023423285.1 of Bacteroidota bacterium. Taxonomy (GTDB): domain Bacteria; phylum Bacteroidota; class Bacteroidia; order Chitinophagales; family Chitinophagaceae; genus Niabella. Next base: position 5,595 of record JAFAFV010000063.1, on the reverse strand, counting down.
TCATAGCATGCTGCGAAATTTTTTGCACGTTTTCAAAGCTGAGGTGGTGGAAAATATCGCGATGGGTATCAATGGTTCTATAGCCCGTTTTTGTTAAGTTTTCGTGTCCTTTCTTGCCCAAGCTCCAAATGGTTACATTGCCTTTATGATATTGTTCAGTATATTTTGTAGCAATTACTGATTTAGCCAGTTTCACAATATTGGTATTGAAAGCACCGGCCAAACCGCGATCGCTGGTAATCACGATCATCAATACTTTTTCAACAGGACGCTCTTCAGCCAGTTTTACTTCGATATCGCCATCGCTGTTGCTCACAATATTGCTCAGCATTTCCTGTAATTTTTGGGCGTAAGGCCTCATTTGAACAATAGCATCCTGAGCGCGCCTGAATTTTGCAGCGCTCACCATTTTCATTGCTTTGGTAATTTGCTGCATGCTTTGCACCGAACTGATCCTGTTACGAACTTCTTTTAACTGGCCTGCCATTTAAAGATTGGTTTTATTTAAATCTGAAAATCAATTTACAGTGCGCAAAAGTAAGCCCTAAAGCGCAATTTTCCATAGGGAAATTTAAATGCATCATTCACAGTGCTGAATAAACTTTTTTATTTGAAAACAAGCGCCATTTACCTGCTTGTAGATGTATGAAAATCATATTCTTTACATGCTTATTTTCTTTAAATTCGCTTTAGTTAAAAAACCGGCTTAATGAAAAAAATCTTAGTACTTACCGATTTTTCTGACCACGCCACCCACGCGCTGGAATATGCCTGTCATTTTGCGAATCATTTTAATACCGAAGAACTGATCGTTTTAAATACATACGAGATCATTCCTTTGTATGACACAGGCGAATCTGCAAGTTTAAGCATTACCCTGCAGCAAACTGAAGAACTGGAAAGCCTGCGAAGGACTGAGCTGGAAAGAATGGTGGAAAACATTGGCGACAAGATCAACCCAGGCATTAAAGTTACCACGCATCTTTCCAACAGCAACCTGGTTGACGCGGTAAATGACATCTGCCTAAGCAAAAAAATTGATCTGGTGGTGATGGGCATTAAAGTAAGGGGCGAACTGGAGCAGGTGCTGCTGGGCAGCCACGTGCACAGGGCAATTGAAAAAATTGATCGCCCGGTATTGGTGGTGCCGGTGAATGCGGCCATCACAAAACCTGATAAAATTTTGCTGGTGACTAATTTTTATGAATCTCAAAACAAACTCGCGCTCAAGTGCCTGAAAGAATACCTGGGCAAACTGAAGGCACCGGTGGTGGTGGTGCATAAACTGTTGAAGAAAGAAAACCGGCAGGAAACCGAAAGGTTGGCTGCCGCGCTAATAGCCGAACTAAAAGAGTTTAACCCGCAGTTTAATATTATTGAAGACAGCAACCACTTGGCAGATAACGTAAATGAGCTTGCGCAACAATACGAGGCTTCACTTGTGATTTCGCTGCACAAAAAGCGGGGATTTTTTTCACGGGTCTTTCACAAAAGCACCACCAAGTATCTTGCCTGGCACAGCCGTGTGCCGGTATTGGTACTGCATTTTGAATGATTATTCACGAGGTTTAACCAACAGGATATTGGCTACTTTTCGTTCTCCCTCATGATTCCATTTTCCATTATCTGAAGGATGATTGACGACACCCCTGCCCTTTACCCAAAGTGCGCTGGAGCCCCCGCCATCAAAATTTACGGCGTTCACACAACCCAGCCATTTCATCACGTTCGCCAGTTCAAATAAATTCAGTCCGCGTGCGTTCGCATTTCTGCCGTCCGCAATTAGCATGATCACATTGCCGCTGCGGGTTGTTCCCACGCAGGTTCTGGGGTGGCGCGTAATGGTAAAACTACTGCTGCTGTCTAATTTTTCACTTGCGCTATTGAATATTAATAACGGGCCGGTAAGCATTACATCCGACTCTGTAAGTTTTGCCTCCCAGTTGTCTGAGCCATCCCAATTTTTAATTTGCAGGCGTCCGTCCTCAATTACTACGGCAGCTTTTTGATGAAATGCCCTTTGATTACCGGTTATTTTATTGGTATTGATCACGATGCCGTCTTTTTTAGTATAGGCCACAGCGCCGCCGTTTCGCATATCAAAAAAATTACCGTTCACCGCAACATCTGCATTACTGGCAGTGGCAAAATTGCTTGTTGTTTTTAACAGCTTAGGATCAGCGCCGATGCCGGCTTTACGGCCATTGCGCTTATTATTAAAAACAACGTAGCTGATGTACTGATTTGACTGAAAAAGATTTTCCTGGTTGAAATGGAAGGTGTACAGTTTTATGCCTTTTGAAACTTTTTCCACTTTCCACTTTGCTTTTACAAAATTGAGTGAGTCATTTGCATGAGCCTGGTGAATGGATAATCCTGCACAAAAGATCAACAGAACCCATAAAGCTTTCTTCATATTGTATTGTTTGGCTAAAGGTAACAGAAAGTGTATGATTGAAAGCGATCTCAATTTTTTGTCCAGTAAAATGGCTCGGCAAAAGGCACGGATAATACTTCTCCTGAGCAGTTGCCCTGGATGCTTTGGTCTACAAGCATGCCGCTGCCGTTTGAGTAGCCGCCATCGGAAAAGTTGATGCGGAACTGTACATTATTGCCATTAATATTGCCGCTACCGGTACCCGTTAGCCTTCCCTGAAAATTGATAGTTTGGATATCCAGTTGATCTCCGTTTTGCTTTATGTGTACATTGAACAATCCTGAAGCATCTTTCCAAATACCGGTAAAACGCGATTCATGTAATAATTCATCCATTGGTTTAAGTTCGGTCGACTTAGAATTGGGTTGCGAATTCGGGTTGGTTTGGATTACATGGTTGGGCTGAGGTTCAGGTTCGGGTTCGGGTTCCGGTGTAGATGGATCTATTATAATCCCTATTAGCGCCAGTACGCCTAATACTGCCAGCGCGCCTATTGCAAATTTTTTAAATGAAAACTTTTTGACCGGTTGCGGAAGAGGTGGCGGCGGGAAATAAGAGCCATTTTGTTTTTTACGCTCCATTCCCAACCTTTCCAAAAAATTGATCAGTTGCTCTGTGTCGTATTTCCAGCGTTTGTTTGAAAGTTCTATGGTTTGCCGTTTTAAAAGCGGTAATAATGATTCTGGTATTTCATTCACCGTTGGCAGCGATGCGCCGCTCACCAGCACGGGGATCAGCCTGATATTTCTTTTCAGAGCTGTTTCCAGTTCTATCCGCACCCAGTCATCAGGTTTATTAATGCGCGTAATGTTATGGCTGTCGGCCCTGCCAGCCCATTCGGTACCTATAATTGCTAAAAGTATGTCGCAGGAATCTAAAGATTTTGCAAGCGCTTCGGTAAAATCCACGCCAGGCTCCAATTTTTCAATATCCACAAAGATCTGGTCATCATAAAAAGCATCTTTCAGGGCATCTACAAGCCGGCCGGTTTCGCCTGCTGAGTCCTGCACACGGTAACTAATAAACACATTCTTACGGCCGGACGATGGTGTTGATGGCATGGTAAAACAGTTTTAATGGAGTGAGTGATGTTTTTCTTTTTTGCTTTGATATTTTAAAATTCGATAAAAAATATTACTTGTCCAAAACTGCTTTGTTACAAATGCAACAGCACAAAGCCACTTGTTCCATTTGTTCTTACAGCAAACAAATAAAAATCTATTTTTACCGCTCTTATGTATTTCTACCTTTTAATGCATCTAAGTTGTAAAAGACATCAATGAACATCATGAAATTTGTAAAACCTTTATCAATACTTTTATTGATCCTTAGCTTTTTTATGAAAGGTAATGCGCAGCCTGTAAAAGATTATGAGGCAGACTGGAAAACGGTGGAAGAAAACATTCAAAAAGGTTTGCCGGCTACCGCGCTGGAAGCTGTAAAGAAAATTTATGCCAAAGCCAGGGCTGAAAAACAAGATGCGCAAATCATCAAGGCCCTGGTATATATGACGGATTTGCAACAGCAAAACAGGGAAGAGAATGAACAGCAAAGCATCCGGCAATTTGAAGCCGAACTCGCTGCCAGTAAAGAGCCTGTTACTTCGCTACTGAGCAGTTACCTGGCGGGAATATACGAGGGATTTTATAACCGCAACCGTTATAAATTATACAATCGCACCAACACGGTGCAATTTCAAAAAGATGATATTAACACATGGACGCCGGATGACTTTCATAAAAAGATGAGTGAGCTGTACATGGTATCCATTAAAAACACATCGCTTTTACAAAACACATCGTTAACGCCTTACGAGGCTTTAATCACCAAAGGAAATGTACGTTACCTGCGCCCAACGCTTTATGATCTGCTGGCATGGCGCGCGCTGAATTATTTTTCAAATGATGAACGCGATATTACACGGCCCGCTTACGCATTTCAAATTAGCCAGGCCGAAGCTTTTGCTCCTGCAGCGGCATTTGTGAACTATCGCTTCACAACCAATGACTCCCTCTCGCTGCAACACAAGGCGTTGCTGATTTACCAGGAATTGTTGCGCTTTCATTTAAACGATGCAAAACCAGATGCCCTGATTGATGCAGATATTGACAGGCTTGAATATGTGTTTGAAAACTCTGTTCATCCGCAAAAAGAAGACTTGTATTATAATGCACTAAAAATAATTGCCGAAAAGTACATAAGTAATTCTATTGCAAACCAGGCAAAATATTTAATGGCACAGATCCATTTTCAGAAAGGTTTGCAATACAATGCCAGGGAAGACACTACCAACCGCTGGGAATTAGTGAAAGCAAAAGAAATTGTTAATAAAATTTTAGGCAATAAAACAGAAAGCGAAGGTTACGCAAATGCTTTCAACCTCAACAACCAATTAATGCAACCGCATTTTAGTTTTGAAGTGGAGAAAGTGAATGTGCCTGGTGTGCCTTTCAGAATGCTGGTGAACTACAAAAACCTTGATAAAATTTATATGCGTATCATTCCTGCTACCGAGACATTGAAAAACGCGGTGCGCGATATGCGAGGGGAAAATAAATACTGGAGCCAATTAGCATCAGCCAATTATTCAAAAAGCTGGATCCAGCAATTGCCTAAAAACACTGATCTGCAGAACCACAGCGCGGAAATAAAAGTGGACGGACTGCCCGCTGGCGAATTCTTTATTATGGCTTCGGCAAATGATGATTTCAGTCGCAGCAAAAATATTCTGGCGAGGCGGCTCACCTATATTTCAAACATCAGTTTTGTAAATAACAAGGAAGACTTTTTTGTTTTGCACCGCAACACAGGGCAGCCATTGGCAAACGCCAAAGTACAGGTGTGGGAACGGCAATATGACTATCATAATTATAAATACAGCAAAACAAAATTGGCTGACTACACAAGTGACAAGAATGGAAATTTTAAATTTACCAAGGTTTCAGTGAATACACGAAGGGGGAACAATGGTTATCTTTTTGAAATAGACCATGGTAAAGAAAAGTTTTTCATGGACGAAGAGGCCTACAACTATTATTACTACGATTCCTACAATGAAGAAAACAATAAAAAGATCAACACACAGGTATTCCTTTTTACAGACAGAAGCTTATACCGTCCGGGGCAAACTCTTTACTTCAAAGGCATCGCCATCAACA
>JAFAFV010000047.1 GCA_023423285.1 Bacteroidota bacterium | reverse complement strand
ACTATTTCACCTCTTCAAACTCAATATACTCACCCACTTTTGCTTCAGGGCTTTCTTTAGGCGGTGTTTGTTGCTGAGATGCCTGGTTGTAGGCTTCCTGCTGTGCGCGCATATTTTTAAACTGCTCCTTTACGCGTTTGGTGGTAAAATAAATGGGTAATACCAACCGTGTAGTAAAATAATAGGCAAATAAAATAAACAGCGCAAGTAAAATATATGTCATCGTGTAAAGGTATTTCTATTAATATATTCAAATAACAGCTCACCATTTAAATTGTTGTTTTTAACGCTGAGCTTATAAAAAATTTCGGTAAACAAACTTTGTTTGCCGGTATAATTTTTTTGCGTCACGGTTTGTATAGAATTTTTCGTTTCCATATGAATACCCTACCTTTGCAACAGATTTTGAGAGAGGGAACGGTGCCGTTCCCTTCTTCTTTATACATATATGAACAAAGACACGATCATAGACATAGTTCGGCAGAAGTTAGAGACCATTCTCTCATCGCAGCAGGAGCATTTTTTGGTAGACATCAGAATCAAACCCACTAATAATATAAAAGTGTTTTTAGATGGTGATCAGGGTGTTGGGATTGACGACTTGGTAAAATACAACCGATTATTGTACAAGCAGTTAGAAGAAGATGCCCTTTTTCCTGACGGAGACTTCTCGCTTGAAATATCTTCCTCCGGCCTTGATGAACCATTGAAATTACACCGTCAATATATAAAAAATATTGGCCGCGATGTGCAGGTAACACTAAATGACGGCATGGTTACAGAAGGTAAAATGATTTCGGTTGATGAAAATAATATTGTTGTGGAAGAAACAAAAGGCAAAGGGAAAAAAGCAGAAACAGTTCAACACAACTTTCTCTTTAGTGATATTAAAGCAACTAAAATTTTAATAAAGTTCTAAAAATAGCAGATTCTACGGCCCATTTTCCAGTTGAAGGTGCGGCTGAGATGAAGCAAAAATTTAAAATAAAGCAGAGTCTTTTATGGCAAGTATTAACTTAATTGAGGCATTTCAGGAATTTAAAGATGCCGAAAATATTGACCGCCCCACAATGATGAAAGTGGTGGAAGACGTATTTAAAACATTGCTGCGTAAAAAATATGGCAGCGATGAAAATTTTGACGTAATTGTGAACGCCGAAAAGGGCGACCTTGAGATTGTGCGGCACAGGATGATTGTGGAAGATGGCGAAGTGGAAGACCCGCTGGCGCAGGTATCCCTTTCCGAAGCAATCAAATTAGAGCCTGATTATGAAGTTGGCGAAGAACTTTATGAAGAAATAGACCTGATTGACTTTGGCCGCCGCGCCATACTGGCTGCAAAACAAACACTGGCCAGCCGCATCAGCGATCTAAAAAAGAACATACTTGCTAAAAAATATGAAGACCGTATTGGTGAGATCATCAGTGCAGAAGTATACCAGGTTTGGAAAAAAGAAATTTTATTGTTGGATGAGGAGGGTAACGAACTCATCCTGCCCAAAAGCGAACAAATTCCACAAGATTATTTTAAGAAAGGAGAAAACATCCGCGCGGTAGTCACACGAGTAGATCTTAAAAACAATAACCCGGTCATTATTTTATCAAGAACATCGCCTGAATTTCTGGCTAAATTGCTTGAAATTGAAGTACCGGAAATTTTTGATGGCATCATTACCATTAAACGAATCGTACGCGAACCGGGAGAAAGAGCTAAAGTAGCCGTTGAATCGTACGATGACCGCATTGACCCTGTGGGAGCTTGCGTGGGTATGAAAGGCAGCCGCATTCACGGCATCGTTCGCGAGTTGAAAAATGAAAATATTGATGTGATCAACTGGACGACCAATATGCAACTCCTCATCCAGCGTTCGCTTACACCGGCTAAAATTAGCAGTATGAGCTTAGACACCGAAAACAAGCACGCCAGCATCTACTTAAAACCCGACCAAGTGTCGCTGGCAATTGGTAAGCGTGGTGTGAACATAAAATTGGCATCAGAGTTGACCGGATATGAACTGGATGTATACAGAGACAGTGAAGATGAAGAAGAAGAATTTGATGTGGATCTTGAAGAATTTTCAGATGAAATTGATGAGTGGGTGATAGATGCACTCAAAAAAATTGGTTGCGATACTGCGCGCAGCGTGATGAGAATGTCGCCAAGCGAACTTGAAAAACGCGCCGACCTTGAAAAAGAAACCGTAGATGATGTTAGAAGGATTCTGCAGGAAGAACTTGAGAGGGAATAAACCGGCAAAGGGCCATGGCCGTTTGCTGCACAAAGTGTGCGTAGGTAAATAAAAGTGAGACGTAAAAACATATATGACAGAAATTAAACTTCCAAGATTATTAGCAGCGGCTAAAGAATTTAACATTGGCCAGGATACGCTTATGGATTTCTTGGTGAGCAAAGGTTTTTCACGTGATGACCTGAAGCCAACCAGTAAGCTCACCGAACCGATGTATTTAGCGCTTCAGCAAGCTTTCCAAAGCGATAAAGTTGCCAAACAAAAAAGCGACCAGGTAGAACTGGTAAAAAATGTTGGTAGCGACAACCGCAAGCGCCGCGAAGAAGAAGAAGAAGCGCTCCGCAGAGAGGTCAAACCCAAGCCCGAACCTGTTCCTGTTCCTATTCCTGAACCCGAACCACAACCTGAGCCTGAGATCATAGAACCTGAACCCATAGCCCCCGAACCCGAAATAGATGAGCCGAAACCCGTTGAGCCCACTCCGGTTGAAGAACCACAGACAGAAACTTCGGCAGAAAAGTTAGTAAAAATTGAAGCTCCTGAAATTGAAAGTCCGAAAATCATTGATAAGATTGACTTAACTGCTATTGACTCTTCTACCCGGCCTAAAAAAACAACAGCTAAAAAACCAGAGCCACAGGCAGAAACACCGCCTGCCTCCCAAGAAGTGCAGGCGCAACCCGCAGTGGAAAGTAAGGATGAACCAGATGTAATGAAAATTGAGGCAGAAAAAATTGAAGGACCTAAAATCTTAGGTAAAATTCAATTGCCAGTTGATAACGACACAAGGCCTAAGCGTGACGAAAAACGCAAACGCAAACGCATCCCGATTGAAAAGAAAGAAGTAAAACCCGATCCGCAGGCTAAAAAACCACATGAAAAAAGCGGCCCGGGTTTCAACAGGGGCGATCAGCAGAGAGGTGGTTTTAGAGACCGTGGCAGGCATCATCATCGCGATGATAAGCAAATTGATGAAAAAGCGATACAGGAAAAGATCAGAGAAACACAGGCCAAACTGGCCGGTGGCGGTGGAAACAAACAAAAATCTATGCGCGCCAAAGCCCGCCGCGATAAGCGAAACGAGGCTGAAGAAGCAGCCAGCGAAGGCGAACAGGACAATACTTTGCTGTTAACCGAATTTATTAGTGTAAGCGAGCTGGCCAACCTGATGGATGTAAGTTTTGCAGATGTCATCAGCAAATGTATGGGTCTGGGTATCATGGTTTCCATCAATCAAAGGCTTGATGCTGAAGTGATTGAACTTGTAGCAAGCGAGTTTGGCTACGAAGTGGAATTCATTGACATGGAAAAACAAATGGAAATGGAAGAAGACAGTGCGGAAGAAGATAATGAAGCCGACCTGGTTCCCCGCAGTCCGATTGTTACCATCATGGGCCACGTAGACCACGGTAAAACCTCATTGCTCGACTATATTCGTAGTGCAAACGTTGTAGCCGGTGAAGCAGGTGGCATTACCCAGCACATTGGCGCTTACCGCGTAGCCGTTGAAAACGGAAAAGAAATCACTTTCCTTGATACACCGGGTCACGAAGCATTTACAGCCATGCGTGCACGCGGCGCCAAGGTTACAGATATTGCTGTAATTGTAATTGCTGCAGATGATGCCGTGATGCCGCAAACCCGTGAAGCCATCAGCCACGCGCAGGCAGCCGGCGTACCTATGATTTTTGCAATAAACAAAATTGATAAAGACGGGGCCAACCCTCAAAAAATATACGAGCAGCTTTCACAAATGAATATTTTAGTGGAAGAATGGGGCGGTAAATTCCAAAGCCAGGAGCTTTCGGCCAAAAAAGGTCTCAATATAGATAAACTGCTTGAAAAAATACTGCTTGAAGCAGAACTTTTAGATCTGAAAGCAAATCCCAAACGCGAGGGAACAGGTACCATTTTAGAAGCTTCGCTTGATAAAGGCCGGGGCTATATAGCTACACTGCTGGTAGAAAACGGCTCTTTAAAAACCGGAGACCTGATTGTGAGCGGACAGTATTATGGCCGGGTAAAAGCCATGTTCAACGAGCGCAATAAAAAGCAGCAGAAAGCAGGACCATCCGCACCCGCGGTAATACTGGGCCTAAATGGCGCCCCCCAGGCTGGTGAAACTTTTAAAGTGTACCAGGATGAGTCTGAAGCAAAAGAAATAGCCAACAGGCGCTCACAAATACTGCGCGAGCAGGGCATGCGAACCAAAAAGCACATCACTCTTGATGAAATTGGCCGCCGCCTGGCTCTGGGTAATTTTAAAGAGTTGAACGTTATTATTAAAGGTGACGTGGACGGATCTGTTGAAGCGTTGAGCGATTCACTGCAAAAGCTTTCAACTGAAGAAATTGTTGTAAACGTAATTCATAAAGGTGTGGGTCAGATCAACGAAAGCGATATCGTGCTGGCCGAAGCATCAGACGCAATTGTTATCGCCTTTAACGTAAGACCATCCAATCAGGCTTCAAAACTGGCAGAAAACGCCGGTATCGAAATCAAGATGTACTCTATCATTTACAACGCGATAGAAGAGATCAAGAGCGCCATGGAAGGTATGATGGAGCCGACGGTTAAAGAAAGGATCATTGGTAACGTTGAGATCAAAGAAGTATTCCGATTTGATAAAGCTGTGGTAGCCGGTTGTCAGGTGATTGACGGAAGAATCAAACGGGATTCGAAGATTCGCCTCATTCGTGATGGTATTGTAGTTTATCCAACCTCCGGAGGTGTCGTGGCCGAACTTGCTTCGCTGAAGCGTTTTAAAGACGATGTGAAAGACGTAACTGCTGGTATGGAGTGCGGTTTAACCATCAAAAATTACAGCGATGTAAAAGTGGGCGATGTAGTGGAAGCTTACGAACTTGAAGAAATAAAGAGAACGCTGTAGCATTACCGGCTGCCTTGGCTTTCAAACTTTTGTTAAATAAAACCTGCAACTGTAATAATTCTTACGCGGGGAGTAATTTTGAATTTATGTTGAAACTGAAAAGTATATTCACAGCGCTGTGCCTTTTTACAACCGGCGCCGTTTTTGCCCAGGGGCAGTCTCATAAAGTGGTGGTAGATAAGATCATTGGTGTGGTGGGCGATCGTATTATTCTCCAAAGCGATATTCAGAATGATCTGGGCGACGCTTCCCGCATGGGCGAGCAGGTGCCAGAAGGTGCGGCTTGTATATTTATGGAGCAGCGCATGCTTCAAAAAATACTGGCCATGCAGGCTGAAAAGGATTCATTACCCGTAACAGATGAGGAAGTAGAAGCACAGCTTGACCTTCGTGCGCGTAGCTGGATACAACAATATGGCAGTGTAAGTGCTGTGGAAGAAATTGCAGGCAAAAGCATTTACCAGCTTAAAGATGACTCCAGGCCGCAGGTAAAAGAAATGATGCTGGCACAGGCTATGCAGCGCAAAATTGTTGAGAATGTACACATCACACCCACAGAGGTAAAAGCCTTTTTTGATAAAATACCTGCAGATAGCCTGCCGTTCTTAGAATCCGAACTTGAAATAGGACAAATCATTTTACTGCCAAAAGCTGCTAAGGAAGTTGAAGATTATATTTATAACGAAATGCTGAATTACAAGCGGCAAATCGAATCAGGCGCTGTTACTTTTGACGCGCTTGCAAAGCGTGTTTCAGAAGACCCGGGCAGTAAAGAGCGAGGTGGTTCTTATGAAATTAACCGTAGTGACAAGCAAAGCTGGGACCCTGTTTTTTTACAAACCTCTTTCCGCTTAAAGCCCGGAGAAATTTCCATGCCGGTAAAGTCTAACCGCTTTGGTTATTTTTTAATCATGCAGGAAGACAGACGTGGAGATAATGCTAAGATAAGAATGATCTTAAGAATACCGCCGGTAACTGAAACTGAAATTGAAGAAGCAAAAGCAAAACTCGACAGTGTAAGAAATGATATTCTTGCAAAAAAAATCACTTTCAAAGATGCAGCTTACAAGTACAGCGATGATGAAATGGTAAAGAACTACGGCCCCTTTGTTTTAAATGCTGACGGCTCCACTTATGTGCCCATTGACAGATTAGATAAAGACATGGTAGCTGCCATAAGCGGCATGAATGTGGGCGATATTTCTCAGCCTGTAGCCTTCACCAACGAACAGGGAAAAAGAGGCGTAAGGCTACTTTACTTGCAGTCCAGAACTGAGCCGCACAGGATGAACCTGAAAGATGACTACGCCAAGCTTGCAGACCGTGCACTTGAAGAAAAGAAAGCCCGCGAAACAGATAGTTGGATAGCAAAAAGAATTCCCAATTATTATATTATGGTAGATAAAGAAGCTGCCGGCCAGTGCCCCAGTCTGCAGAAATACCAACTGACCGAAAACAGGGGATTTTAAAAATAAAAAAGCAAAAAATTTAAAAGGCAGTCGCAATGATTGCCTTTCTTTTTTATCTTTATCAACCGTATGAAAGACAACCTGCT
>JAFAFV010000184.1 GCA_023423285.1 Bacteroidota bacterium | reverse complement strand
TCTTTTGTATAAATCGTCATCTTCATAGCGGCAAAAATAACAATTGAGCCATGTATTTTATGGTTTTAAAAATGTTTTACGTTTTGATTAACGCAAACTTTTATGATTTCTGAACCGTTGGTTGTAGTCTTTTTAAGTAAGTAGAATAATCTACCTGTATGGCTTCGTAGGTTTCGTTCATAAAGGGTGAGCTGAATAAGAAATCGGCTGTTGCTTCATTGCAGGCCACAGGCAGGTTATAAACCGCCGAAAGTCGCAGCAGCGCTTTTACATCCGGGTCGTGCGGCTGCGCCTCCATGGGATCCCAGAAAAAAATCAGAATGTCAAGTTTACCTTCAGCAATCATGGCACCAATCTGCTGATCGCCACCCAGCGGCCCGCTAAAAACTTTTGTAATGTACTGGCCCAGCGCTTCCTCCAGTATTTTTCCTGTAGTGCCTGTGGCATACAGCTTGTGCTTGCCCAGCCTGGCTTTATTGGTGATAGCCCATGCAAGCAACTCATCTTTTTTATTATCGTGCGCCACAAGCGCCACTTTTTTGTTGGGCAATAATAAGCGGGGAGCGAGTTTCATAATTCTGTTTAGTTTTTGTAAAGATAGCTGATGTAATGAAATAGGTAAGGTCAATTTATAACAGCCATATTCAAAAAAGCCATTACTTTTATCAATAAATTGTTTAAAACTTGCAGGCTGGTAAGCATATCTATTTTCTTTCAGATTTTCACCTGGGCGTGCCTACTCCGCACGAAAGCCTCGAGCGGGAAAAATTGATCGTTCAATTTTTGAACACGATTAAAGACGAGGCCGCTGAGATCTTTATTGTGGGCGATATGTTTGATTTTTGGTATGAATATAAATATGTGGTGCCGCGCGGCTACACCCGTCTGCTAGGCAAACTGGCAGAACTTTCAGACGCCGGCATTAAACTACATTTTTTTGTGGGCAACCACGATATGTGGATGACAGATTATTTTCAACAGGAACTGAACATGGCTGTTTACCGCGAACCTCATGATTTTGAATGGAATGGTAAAACCTTTCTTGTAGGACATGGCGATGGCCTTGGGCCTGGAGATAAAGGTTATAAAAGGCTTAAAAAAATTTTCCGCAATCCTTTGTGCCAGTGGGCTTTTGGGGTTTTACCGCCCCGCATAGGAATGGGTTTGGCTAATTTTTTCAGCCGCCGCAGCCGTGCCAAAACAGCTATTATTGAAGAAACTTTTTTTGGTGAAGACAGGGAGTGGCTGATTTTATACTGCAAAAAAGTACTGGAAGAAAAACATTATGACTTCTTCATTTTTGGCCACAGGCATTTGCCTATTGATTATCGTCTGAATGCAAATAGCCGGTATATCAATTTGGGGGAATGGATGAATTATTTCACTTATGCTGTTTTTGATGGGCAGCATCTGGAACTGCGCTCTTACCGTCAGCAGGAAAATAAAATAGTAAAAAACCATTGATACGATACGCCATCATATTGTTTTCCCTGATATTTTCAAATAATTTGCTGAAAGCACAAAGCATTACTTTTAGCAGTTATGAAAAACTAAGAACCATTCCCGGCACATATACTTCTTTTTCAATAGACAACCTGGGGAATATTTACCTGCTTTCTGCTTCCAACCAACTTAAAAAGCTAAATCAAAAGGGCGACTCAGTGGCTGTTTTTAATGATGTTAAAAAGTTTGGAGAGGCTACGCTTGTAGATGTTTCCAACCCCACAAAAATTATATTGTACTATAAAAATTTTGCAACCATTGTAATGCTTGATGGTATGTTGCAGCAAAAAAATACCATTGACCTTAGAAGAAAAAACATTTTTAGGGTAAAGGCTGTAAGCCTGAGTTATGATGGCAAAATATGGCTGTACGACGAAATTGATCATACTTTAAAAAAGATAGATGAGCAGGGCGAAGTTCTTTTAAAGACATCTGATCTGCGCCAGATTTTCAACCAAAGCATTGCACCCGTAAAAATTGTTGACCAAAACCAGCACGTTTATCTTTACGATCCGCAACAGGGTGTTTATGTTTTTGATTATTACGGCGCTTTTAAAAACAGGATTGACATTACCGGCTGGAACAATTTACGCATTGCAGATAAACACGTTTTTGGCAATGACAGTACAAGTATTTACAGCTACGAAATACCCGTTTTTAAATACACCCGTACCGTACTGCCGGCAGCGCTTTCGGGCTATCGGCAGATCATCAGTAATAACCATTTCTTTTATGGCTTACACAGCGCGGGGCTTGACATCATCAAACTTGCCGGTAACTGATGTGGCGATTTTTTAGCGTCCGCCATCTGGTAGTTTTAAGTCGCGCTTAAGCATTTCTTCTCTGTTGGCCATTTCCCACGCCGTGTGAAATATTAGCCGCGCGCGTTTTGCCATTAATTCAAAATTGATCTTGTCTACGGTATCGGTAATTCTATGATAATCGGCGTGCACACCATTAAAGTAGAAGATGGCCGGTACGCCGTTTCTGGCAAAATTATAATGATCGCTGCGGTAATAAAAACGCTCGGGATCATCGCCGTTATAGCGGCGGTCTAACTTAAGTTTTGTGTATTTGCTGTTCACCATATCGGTAATTGGTGTCAGGTCGGTGCTTAACTTGTCATCACCAATTATATAAACGTAGTTTTCTGCATCTGCCTGGTTTAAATAATCCGTACCAATGCGCCCGATCATGTCAATATTCAGGTTGGCTGTGGTTTTATTTAGCGGGTAAACGGGGTTTAATGCATAATATTCTGATCCCCAAAGTCCTTTTTCTTCACCACTTACTGCCAAAAAAACCACAGTGCGGCGGGGCCCTTTGCCGGCCTTTTTAGCCAATGCGAATGCTTCAGCCATTTCTATAACGGCCACTGTGCCGGAGCCATCGTCATCAGCGCCGTAAAAGATATTGCCGTTGGCATCTTTTCCTACATGGTCGTAATGCGCGGAGATGACCAGGTATTCATCTTTTTTATCTGAGCCTTCTACAATACCAATGATGTTTGAAGTAAAGGCTTCCGCACGGTTGCTGCGATATTGCAGTTCCACGTTTCCACTGTGCAGCGCGGGCGCAACGCTACCCTTATCAAATGCGGCTACAACTTCCTGCAGGCTGTGGCCCGTAACAGCTGACACTACGTTTTCATTGATATAAAAAATAGGCGTGCTACCACCACCGCGCGACTGGTACATTTGAGGACGGTAGCTGGTATTTATGTTCATCCTGCCTGGTATTCTTTCAGAAATAATCATAACGGCTTTAGCGCCTTTTTGCAGCGCTGTCATGAGTTTATTGGACAAGGCGGCGGGAGATTGTCTGCCGGTTTTGGATGAAGTGTAATTTTTTGGCGCACCGGTAATCAGCACCACCAGTTTATCCTTTACATCAATGCCGGCATAATCATCACGGTTTTCATCTACAATCCCATAGCCTGCAACCACATAGTTGGTAAAAGTTTCACTAACGTTATCACTCTGAAAAAAATAAGGCGCAAAATCAGTATAAACTGTAAAGCTTCTTCCATTAATGCGTAAGACCATGTCTGCTACGGAATCTTTCCACAAACCATAGGTTTGCCTAAAACTGCCTTTATTGCCCGGTGTAAGGCCAGCGTTGACAAATTGCTGCGTAATGTAATCCGCAGCTTTTTCCAAACCGGGCGATGGTGTGTTGCGGCCTTCCATTTCAGGACCGGCAATAATGGTGAGATGTCTTTTTAGATCCTGCGGAGTAATAGTTTTTGCAAAATCATCTGAAGTAACTATTTTTTGAGCCGTGGCGCAACTGGTAATCGTCAATATCAATACTAATAAGCGATAGATCATTTTTTTGTTTTATTTTTTTGTAAATGTAAGTAAGCCGGTTCATTGTTATGAACCCTTCATGGAAAGCCTGAATTCCAATTGCTAAACGTGGTAATAAAAAGTAAAAAGTTCCTCAGCAGGCAATTTTATCTACCCTTCCGGTATGGCGGCCGCCTTCAAAGTCAGTGCTCATAAAAACGTCCACCATTTCCTGAGCAACTGTTTCTGAAACGAAACGTGCGGGTATACAAATGATGTTAGCATTATTGTGCTTACGGGCAAGAGAGGCAATTTCATCATCCCAGCAAAGCGCTGCACGAACGCCCTGGTGCTTGTTGGC
>JAFAFV010000228.1 GCA_023423285.1 Bacteroidota bacterium | reverse complement strand
GCGCAGATGGCATTGCTGCACTGGGCAGTGTATCATTTTCAAAATCTGGTAAAAGAGTGGCTTATTCAGTGTCGAAAGCCGGCAGCGACTGGTCTGAAATATTTGTAATGAATGCTGAAACAAAAGAGTTGATGGGCGATAAAATTGAATGGACAAAATTTGGCGGCGCTTCATGGAAGGGGGAGGAAGGTTTTTATTACAGCGGCTATGAAAAGCCCAATGAAAAAAGTAAGTTGAGCGGCAAGAACGAATTCCAGAAAGTATATTTTCATAAAATTGGTACGCCGCAGTCTGCCGATAAGATTGTTTACGAGGATAAGAAAAACCCGTTGCGCTATTTTGGAGCAGGCCTCACCGAAGATCAGCGCTTTTTAATCTTAAATATCAGCGAAGGTACCAGCGGTAATGAAGTTTGGTATCGGGATCTGAAAGATGCCAAACAGACTGGTTTCAGTTTGCTGGTAAAAGGATTTGATACAGAAAGTTCGGTGATAGATAACGCGGGGAGTAAACTGCTTGTACACACCAATTACAAAGCGCCTAATTACCGGGTAGTGCTTGTTGATCCTAAGAATACCGCGCGCGACCAGTGGAAAATAGTGGTGGCAGAAAAAAAAGAAGCTTTACAGGGTGTTGGAACGGGAGGTGGCAATTTGTTTTTGAATTATCTGAAAGACGCTAGTTCTAAAATTGTTCAATACACCTACGACGGCAAACTTATCAGAGATGTAAAACTGCCTGGAATTGGGTCTGCAGGCGGTTTCGGGGCCGAGGCGAAAGACACTGAGTTTTTCTATTCATTCTCTTCTTTTAACAAACCGGGTACAATTTACAGGTACCATATCGGCACTGGTAAATCTACCGTGTATAAAACCAGTGAAGTAAAAATGAACACCGATGACCTTGTAACCGAGCAGGTATTTTTTACCAGTAAGGACGGAACGAGAGTGCCTATTTTTTTACTCTACAAAAAAGGGTTAAAGAAAACCGGCGCCAATCCTGTGATGCTGTATGGTTACGGAGGGTTTAATATACCCATGACGCCAGGCTTCAGCATCAGCAATGCATTTTTTGCGGAGCAGGGAGGCATTTACGCGGTGGTAAACCTGCGTGGCGGCAGCGAGTATGGTGAACAGTGGCATAAAGCAGGAATGCTTTTGAACAAGCAAAATGTGTTTGACGATTTTATTGGCGCTGCAGAATACCTCATTAAAGAAAAATACACCAACAGCAATAAAATAGCCATACGCGGCGGTAGCAACGGCGGCCTGCAGGTAGGCGCGGCCATGACGCAGCGCCCGGAATTATTTAAAGTAGCCATTCCACAGGTGGGTGTGCTTGACATGCTGCGCTTTCAAAAATTTACAGTGGGCTGGGGATGGGTCACCGAATATGGCAGCAGCGATTCTGCGCAGCATTTTCCATACCTGTACGGCTACTCGCCTTATCATAATTTAAAGAAGGGGCTGCATTACCCCGCCACGCTTATTACCACCGGCGATCATGATGACAGGGTAGTGCCGGCGCACTCCTTTAAGTTTGCGGCACGCCTGCAGGAATACCACGAGGGGCCTAACCCCGTACTCATTCGTATTGAAACCAATGCCGGCCACGGCGCCGGAAAGCCTACCAGTAAAGTGATTGAAGAAGCTGCCGACATCTGGGCATTTACCATGTATAACCTGGGAATGGATTTTAAATAGCAATTTTGATTCTGATATGAATGCAACCCGCGCACTCCGCGGGTTGTTAGATGTGCGCAGGCAAACATAAAATATGTATCAGATAAATAGTCTTATTTTCGGCTCATGATGATAGATGAAACAACCAACCCGTGGAAGGTGAACGGATCCAGAGAAGTATATGATAATAAGTGGATCAATGTAATGGAATACGACGTGATCAACCCTTCGGGCGGTACAGGCATTTACGGCAAAATACATTTTAAAAATACAGCTATTGGCGTACTGGCTTTGGATGATGCGTACAACACCTATCTTGTGGGACAATACCGATTTGTGTTGAATGAATACAGCTGGGAAATACCCGAAGGCGGTGGCCCGGAAGGAACCAGCCACCTGGAAGCTGCCAAACGCGAATTGCTGGAAGAAACCGGCCTGATTGCAGACAACTGGCAGGAAATATTAAGAATGCATCTGTCAAACTCCGTAAGTGATGAGCTTTCAGTGGTGTTTATTGCTACGGGCCTGCTGCAAACAACAGCCAGCCCCGAAGAAACAGAACAGCTAACTGTAAAAAAGCTGCCATTTGACAAACTATATAAAATGGTGATGGAAGGAAACATTACAGACGCCATTACCGTGGCCACCGTTATGAAAGCTAAACTGATGATGCTGGAAGGACGGTTGTAAGCAGAGTAAAAAGTTTTTACAGAGTGGCATATATGTTGATGAAAACATGCATAAACCCCCGTAATATCATTTGAAAAGTATAACAAATAAAGCACGGCCTCTGCCACAATTGCCGGATGACCCGCGTCTGAAAATGGTAAGACGCGTTACCAGGCTTATGGATGAGCAGTTTTCAATCGGAGGTTTTAAGTTTGGCATCGACCCGCTTTTGAATGTCATACCTGTTGCCGGTGACTTGGGTGGTTATCTGGTATCGGTAGCTTTGATCATAACCATGCTGCGTTATGGCGTGTCGGGTAAACTGGCTGTAAAAATGCTGGGCAATGCTACACTGGATGCACTTGTGGGTGCCATTCCTTTTCTGGGATGGATCTTTGATTTTGCTTACAAGGCCAATACTCGTAATGTAAAACTTCTCAATGAGCATTATACACAGGGCAAACACCAGGGAAGCGCCAAACCGGTTATCGTGGGCGTGTTAGTTTCTACAATTATTATACTGGCACTGGTAGTTTATCTGTCTTTCAAAGCCATGCAGTGGCTGATCAATTATCTGAACGAGCTTACACCTCTAAATTTTTAATTATTATGAAAGGTCCTCGTCGCTGAAAGCCAATGGCAGCAGGTCTTTAGCACTGCTTACAATGTACACGGCGCCTTCCATACCAGATAAGATGAGCCGGATGGATTTACCGGCGCGCTTTTCATATTCAGTCAAAGCCTGTCGGCACATGCCGCACGGAGAAATGGGATGCTTGCTTTCACCATCCACAGGTGAGTAGGTTACAGCAAGCGTTTCAATAGGTTCATCTGCATATTGTGTGCCTACAGCAGCCAGCAAAGAACGTTCTGCACAAATGGTGACAGGGTAAGAAGCGTTTTCCTGATTGGTGCCTATAACAGTACGGCCATTTTCAAGCTTTGCCGCACAAGCCACGTTAAAGCGCGAATAAGGAGCATAAGATTTTTTAGTGGCCTTCCGCGCCTGCTGCAACAACGCAGCATCTTCTTCAACTAGGTCAGCAGAGCTTTTATATACTTTGTATGTAAACTGAAATTTCTTTTCTTTCATCTTTGTATTTTAATTTTTTTAAATAGTAAAAGCCTGCCTGTTGGTAGGCAGGGAAGGGTCTCAATAATCATTTTTCCGGGTATGGGCAATTTATGGCTATTTCATAAAATTGTTATTAGTTAAATATCATATAGCTATGAATAGTTTGTATGCCCAAATTGTATTGGGCTTAAAAATGGGTATTAAAGTTACGGGAATTTAGCATAACCAAAAGAAAGGCCGCAAACTGCGGCCTCTATAAAAATTGTGAGTAGAACTATTTTTTTCTGATAGTAACAGCGCCCCTGCTTACTGCATCGGCTAATTTAACAGCTTCGTAAGCATTTACAATACCACCGGTTACAGAAAGATCAGAAAGCGGTACCTCTTTACGTGTTTCTGGATTGGTCACTTTTCTATCAGCTTTTACGGCAGATTGCAAAATGATCTCTTTTACCTGCGTGGCCGTGAGCTTGGGATAATAGTTCATGATTAAAGCTGCAACGCCGGCAACTACAGGGCTGGCCATGCTGGTGCCCTGCAGGTCCTGGTACTTGTTACCGCCAGGCGCTGTGGAGTATATTTTTACACCCGGGGCAAATACGTCCACATCCTTTTTGCCATAGTTAGAAAAAGAAGCCACAAGCCCACCGGCTTTGGGGTCTCCGCTGGCGCCAACTGTTATCCAGTTCTTAGGCCTTGTCTTATCCAGATAATATGCAGAAGGATAATTAAAAGTAGTGTCGTTGTTTTTTGCATCATTACCCGCAGCATGTATCATTAAAACGCCTTTGCTTTCGGCATATTTTACAGCATCGTCAACCCAGTGTTTTTGTGGTGAAAAGCCTTTGCCAAAGCTCATATTAATAATACGTGCTCCGTTGTCCACCGCGTATCGAATGGCCAACGCAATATCTTTATCATGCTCATCTCCATCGGGTACCGCGCGCAGGCTCATCAGTTGCACATCGCCCGAAACGCCGTCCATGCCAATGTCATTACCGCGTTTGGCGCCAATAATACCAGCCACGTGGGTGCCGTGCAGCGCCCCATCGTTAGTTACATACAAGTTGTTATTACCATAAAACCTGTCGTTGATATCTTCGTAGTTATCATCTACCACGTTGTTGCGGTATTCAACCGGCGGTTTTCTTTTTATGGCAAATTTGTCCACTTCTTTTTCAAGTTCAGAGAGTAGCATGTTGTTGGAAATTTCTTCATTGTCATTTCCGCGGCAAATATTCAGCATCATTTCTTTCATTTGCCTTGCAGCTAAAGCACCTGGAGTGTAGCTTGCAAGATCGGTACAGTTGTATACTTCTTTCTTAAGGTCGTGCCTGATGATCTCATCACCTTTTTTAAGCGCTTCTGTCATTTGCAGCATAAACTGTTCTTCTGCAGGGTTGCTGTCTCCTTTAAACACATCTCCTTTTGCGCGCAACCATGTAGTGTATTCTTTTTTATCGGCAGATAAGATTTCGCTCTCGGTCTTGCCTTCATATTTTGTCTTGTACTTCCAGTAATATCGTGCAGCCTCATAAGAGTCTTTTTCTACATTCTTAGAGCCGTCATTACTGCCTAAAAAATTCCATCCGTGAATGTCATCTATATAGCCATTCTTGTCATCATCAATACCATTGCCGGGAATTTCTTTTTTGTTTACCCAAAGAACAGGTTTCAAATCTTCATGCGTGGTGTCAATACCTGAGTCAATAATACCAACAATAACTGGTGTGCTTTTCAGGCCCTTTTCTTTCAGAAAGTTATATGCCTTGTCAAGGCTGATGCCATAATAACCATCGGTTTTAAGGTCACTCAGATGCCAGCCTTTTTGTATAGTGTTCAACTCTAACTGCTGAGCGTAAGATGAAAAAGAGATGGCCCATGCAGCAGATAGCAGGACTGTAATTCTAAAAATTTTCTTCATGTGCGGATTTCTATTTTAAATAGGGCAAAAATAATAATATAATACCACTAAAAATTAATTCACTAATTATTAAAAAACATTTGAATGATGGATTTGAACCAGGCCGGGTTGCAGCGTCTTAAATCGTTAACAATAAATAAAAAACCTCACGGGTTGAACACCGGTGAGGTTTTTAAAAAACCATTGTGCAAAATTCAACTTTGCTGTAATGTTTTTGATACATCATTACTTTCATGCTGAATTGTAGCAACAATAGTAGTACTTGCCTCAGTTTGAGTTTCTTCAACGAATTTGTAATCCATTTCGTCATCTGGTCTGGCGGCTGGATTTACATACACTTCATTTCTTATTTCTCTTTCCATGATTATAATTTAATTATAAGCCGAAAATTCTATGCCAAGTTTTACCTTATGGCCTTTACCATACGGTATTTACCCTGCATGTCTTTCTTTAAGAAGGTTTTATAATGTTTACCTTCAAATAACGAGATCACATTTTCTGCTAATGCCTCGTTTATTTCTACATAGATAGTTCCATCTTTCTGTAAATTGTTACTACCAAAGTTGGCAATGGCTTCATAAAAAATCAGTGGATCTGTGTCATCAACAAATAATGCAGTATGCGGTTCATATTGTAAAACATTTTTGCGCATGTAGAACTGGTCACTTTTAAGTATATAAGGCGGGTTGCTGACAATAATGTGCGGCTTTGGCAACATATGATGTTGATTGCTATTTAGAAAATCAAGTTGTAAGAAGTTAATTTCAGTTTGATGTGTGGCAGCATTTTTTTGTGCTACCTGCAAAGCTTTTTCGCTTATATCGCAGGCATGAACAATGGCGCCAGGTATTTTTCTTTTTAAGATGACAGGAATACAACCGCTGCCAGTTCCTACATCTACAATCACGGGTTGTGAAACAGTTGCCTGTTCTTTAATGATCCAGTGAACCAGTTCTTCAGTTTCCGGACGCGGTATTAAAACATGGTTATTTACATAAAATGGAATGTCATAAAACCAGCACTCATGTATGATATATTGAATCGGCTCATGCAGCAGCAACCTGTTTAAAACATTCTGCAGATGCTGGGCCTGTGCTGCATCAAAAGGTTTTTCAGCAAGCTCTTTTTGTTGTAATGCAGCGCCAAAAACATGCTCTGCTGTTAGCTTCCAGATGTTTTCAGTTTCTTCTGCATCATAAATTGTTTTTAGCGATTGTGTAAAATTATGGTGTAAAGCCAGTAAACTCATCACACAAACATAATTCATTTACATTTGTGACGATGGAGGAAACGCAGCATATAAATTACATGGCGCGCTGCATTGAACTGGCAAAAAAAGGCCAGGAATGCGTGGCACCCAACCCAATGGTAGGCGCTGTGCTGGTGTACGATGACCGTATTATAGGCGAGGGTTTCCATCAAAAATATGGGGAAGCTCATGCAGAGGTCAATTGTATTAAAGAAGCGCTGCAAAACTTTCCAACTCTTATCAGTTCATCCACAATGTATGTTTCTTTGGAGCCTTGCGCGCATTTTGGAAAAACGCCTCCCTGTGCCGACCTGATTATTCAGCACAACATACCAAAAGTAGTTGTGGCATGCCGCGACAGTTTTGATTCGGTGAACGGAAAGGGAATTAAAAAACTGCAACAGACGGGTATAGAAGTGACGGAAGGGATTCTGGAAAAAGAGGCTATTGATTTGAACAAGAGGTTCTTTACTTTTCATACACAAAAAAGGCCTTACGTTATTTTGAAATGGGCACAAACCGCTGATGGCTTTATAAGCGACGGCAAAAAACAGCGGCTGCTAATAACCAACCCTGTTGCCAACCGGCTGGTACACCAATGGCGCAGCGGAGAAGCTGGTATTTTGATAGGAGCCAACACTGCCATTGCAGATGATCCGTTGCTGGACAACCGGCACTGGTATGGCCAGCCACCTGTAAAAATATTAATTGATCCCGCCTTAAAATGCCCCATTAATTTGCAGATGTTTCATCAGGGTGAGCGCGTGCTGATAGCCAACCACAAAAAGGAAGGTACTGAAGGACAGCGCGTGTATTTGAAACTGGAACGAGAAAATCTATTAACAAATCTAATGGTAAGACTATATGAAGAAAAGATATTGAGCGTTTTTATTGAAGGTGGTGGTTATACATTACAATCTTTTATCAATACAGGTCTGTGGGATGAAGCGCGCATCATTACCAATACATCATTAACTGCCGGCGCCGGAGTGCGATCGCCAGAGTTGAACAATGGCATTAAAGTAAACGAACATTTTTATTTAACAGACAGGGTGGAATTTTTTACAAACCATAATGCAGCAATCTGATTATTTCAATACAATAGAAACCACTGGAGTTGCAGAGTACAAAGACAGAGGCAGCAAATTTATCGCTCTGGCCTATCCCATAAAATCTGCTGCAGAGTTTAAAACAATATTGGCCGATGTTAAAAAAGAACATCCGAAGGCCAGTCATCATTGTTTTGCATACAGGCTGGGAACCAGCATGAATGATTTTCGTGCCAGCGATGACGGTGAACCATCCGGCACGGCAGGCAAACCCATTTTGGGGCAGATAGACAGTAAAAATGTAACAGATATCCTGATCATTGTGGTGCGCTATTTTGGTGGCACTTTATTAGGCGTTCCTGGGCTAATCAGCGCATATAAATCAGCCGCTTCAATGGTTTTACAAGTAACACCGCTGGTACGCAAGCCTATATCTGTTACTTATCGTTTGCAGTTTGATTATACACAGATGAATGAGGTGATGATGCTGATAAAAAATACTGGCTGCGGAGTACTGGAGCAGGAACTTCAATTATTCTGCACCATGAAGGTATCTGTTCCCAAAAACCGTCAGGAAGAAGTGATGATGAAACTAAAAGATATGAGAAATGTTGAAATCACTCAGGTTCTGTAATTCCGCCAGCATTTAATAAGCTATCTTTTTTCGAAGCGCTTTTTTACTAAGGTAGCCTACGTAGCCCCATTGCATATCACCTTCTTTATAATAATGTAGTACCGGCAGGGCAGTTACTTTTAGTTCTTTTGCCAATTGAGGGTTTTTATCTACATCTATTCTCACTACTTTAATGGCATTTCTTTTCGATTGCTGAAGTTCGGTAAGATGCGGTTCCATAAGTTTGCAGGGCACGCACCATTCAGCATAAAAATCTATCAAAACT
The DNA here is from genome assembly GCA_023423285.1 of Bacteroidota bacterium. GTDB lineage: Bacteria > Bacteroidota > Bacteroidia > Chitinophagales > Chitinophagaceae > Niabella. The sequence continues at coordinate 9,008 of JAFAFV010000228.1, read as the reverse complement.
CTTGAATGTGATCTTGTGACATTTACGTAATCGTTCAGGCTCATACCTGTATCATCATTAGGATTAGGAATTTCTTCGGGAAGCCCCGCAGCACGCCATTGCAGCCATCCACCAGTAAGCTCGTACACGTTAAAGCCTCGTGCCCGCAAGGCTGCGGCTGCTTTTGCACTGCGGCCACCGCTTAGGCAATATATGTAGAGGTTTTTGTTTTTATCAATGCTGTCTGCACGTTGCATAAATTCCGCGTCTTTGAAATCAATATTCACTGAATGTTTGATATGGCCGGCGTCAAACTCTTCTGCTGTGCGAACATCTATAATTACGGCGTTTTGAGCAGTATCAGTATGTGCGGCAAAGTCTTTGGCATTCAATTGTTGTGCCGGAGCAATTGCCGGGATAAGTAACGTTACCAATGCTAAAAATCCATATCTTAAAAAATGCCTCATAATTAAAAATTATTTTTTCAGCCACACGTGGCAAACCGGTTTGCCAATACTGATCTGTTGCCCGGTATCATTAAGAAGGCCTGTTTTTTTATTAACCCTGAAAACGACTGCATTGTTTGAATTTTGGTTGCCTGCTATCAAAAAATTACCAGAAGGGTGAATGCTGAAATTTCTGGGAAAATTACCGAGGGTAGATTGTGAAGCAACATAGGAAATGCTGCCATCTATTTTATTAACGCTGAAAATCTGGATGGTGCTATTGCTTCTTTGCGATGCGTATAAAAACTTTCCATCAGGAGATAAATGAATATCTGCTGCCGATGCGGGCACACCTTCAGGTAAATGATTAACCCGTGTCACCTCGATGAGCTGGTTACCATCTCGGCGCAACGCTACAACAGCACCGCTCAGCTCTTCTACTAAATAGCCAAAGTGGCCATCTTTCGTAAAAGTTATGTGTCGCGGCCCTCCACCAGGTGTTACTTTATAAAACGAACTGTTTTGTTCATCAAGTTTACCGGTAGTTGCATTAAAAGGGTAAATCATAACCTTATCAATGCCCAGGTCGGGTACGTAAAGAAATTTATTATCAGGCGAAATATAGGTACAGTGCACGTGCGGCGTTTTTTGTCGGCTTTTATCTGGCCCGCTGCCCGTGTGTTTGATTAGTTGTTTGATGGGGCCAATCGTACCATCTGCATGAAGCGGGTGCAGTGTGAGGTCGCCGCTGCCATAATTTCCCGCAAACAGCCATTTGCCCGTTTTATCTATTGCCACATAGCAGGGGGTGCTGCTATTATTACGCTCAGAGTTTAGTAATGTAAGCTGCGCATTATGCTTATCAAAAGCAAACGAAGAAATTTTTCCCTGTGCATTTTCATCCACGCTGTAAACATATTTGCCATCGTTGCTTACCGCCAGGTAAGAAGGATTACCTGCAATAACATGGCTCAGTTCTTTAGCTGCACCTGTTTTGCTGTTAAAATCATATACATGAATGCCTTTGCTGGGGCTATCATTGGTATAAGTACCAACAAAAAGATAATATTGAGGGGAGCAGGAGGCAGACATCATAGCAAGGGCTAAAATTAAATAGAACGGTTTCATTTCTTATAATTATATATTTAAAGATACCCATAAAAATGGCAGTAAAAGTAGCAAAAGATTATGCTGATATTTCAGCATAGTTTTTGGAAATAGTAAAAAAGTATTTATCGGTTTTTTAACAATCAATGTGCAAACTATTCAATTAAAAAAACTTCTATACAGCAGAGGGAAACAATATTTTAAATCCTAAACATAAACTACGATGAAAAGAGTTTTAAATTTCTCAGTTGTTGCTCTATTAGCAATAGTTGTTTTAGCCAGTTGTACAAAAAGCAGAGACCATTATCAGAACAACGATATTGAAACTGCGGTAGTTGTTGATTTTTATGATTCTCCTTATTCAATAATCAGGTATGATTATGATAATACATATGCAATAATTGAAAGCTTAGAAAATGATTCAAATATATGGCCCAGAAAAGGTGACAGACTCAGAGGCACTTTTTATGAAGGCAAAGAATCAAGAGTTACAAACATTACAAGAAATTACAGTAACAGTATTTATGTGGTTGAAAATATTACTACCGAAGATGAAGCATATGAAGCATTAGATTATTATGATACCAGATATAATGCGAGCGCAATGAAAGGTAATAATATCAAACTTTTTCAGCGTCCTGACGCGATGCCGAAAAAATAAAAGAGTTGTCCGTTCCCTATACATATGGGCTGCCGAAAGGCGGCCCTCTTTATTGTAATGCTTTAATTGCAGCATAAATTTTTTCGAATTCTTCCTTTTCACCCAATTGCTGGGGAACAAACTTTTCATCAATGATCTTTTCATACAGTTCAATATAGCGCTGCGAAATAGTATGTACCCATTCATCAGTCATTTCAGGTATCTGCTGGCCTTCTTTACCCATAAAGTCATTGGCTATTAACCATTCCCTTACAAATTCCTTACTCAGTTGTTTTTGCTTATAGCCATTGGCCTGCCTTTCTTCAAACCCATCTGCGTAAAAATACCTCGAGCTGTCAGGAGTATGAATTTCATCCATTAACACAATCTCATTTTCCATTTTTCCAAACTCATACTTGGTATCAACCAGAATCAGCCCCTGTTTTAATGCCAATTGCTGTCCGCGTTGAAACAACGCCAGCGCCAGGCTTTCAAGCTCCTGCCATTCCTTTTCCGTAGCAAGTCCTGAATCAATGATCGCTTCTTTGCTGATGTCTTCATCGTGCCCTTCGGCAGCTTTGGTACTTGGGGTAATTATGGGTGAAGGAAAGGCATCATTTTCTTTCATGCCGTCAGGTAAAGGCACGCCGCACAAGGTGCGCAGGCCAGACTGATAGGTGCGCCAGGCATGGCCGGTTAAATGTCCGCGTACCACCATTTCAATTTTAAAAGGGTTGCACCTGTAACCAAGTGAACTGTTTGGTGTGGGAGTGCTGATGAGCCAATTTTTGCAAATATCTTTTGTAGCATTTAGCATATGCGCTGCTAGTTGGTTCAGCACTTGCCCTTTGTAAGGTATTGCTTTAGGAAGTATAATGTCAAATGCTGAAATGCGGTCAGACGCGATCATGACCAGCCATTTATTATCTATTGTATATACATCTCTTACCTTGCCCTTATAAAACGCTGTTTGCCTGCTGAATTTAAACTTTGCCATTGAGCAAAGTTACTATTTGACGGGTTGATTTCCGGTATCATGAGCAATGATATTTGCAATATTTGTGCTTGCAATTATAACGAAACCTCCCGGCAACAATTACTGGCGACATAAAATAATTATTTTGCCAGAATACTAACATGTGTTATTTTAACATCATCATTCACAAAACAAAAAGAATTTATGAGAACCTTAGTGCGATTGTGTGCCATAATGGTACTTGCTTATTTCTTGCCTAATACAATTGCAGCGCAGCAATTGCCTCTTAAAGGCATTGTAAAAAACAGTGAAACCAATGAAGGCATCCCGGCCGTTTCCATTCAGATAACGGGGACCTTGCGGGGCACTTATTCCAGGGCCAACGGGGAGTTTGAATTAGTGGTGCCGCAATACCCAGTTAGTGTTACCTTTTCATCAATTGGCTACGAATCTGTTGTTATAAACGTTGCGGATGATACCTACCAAACCGTTGTGATGGTTCCAAAACCCGATTTTGGCCAGGAGGTGGTCGTTGCCGCTACAAGGTCATCTGAGCGGTTGATCGAATCTCCTGTAACCGTGGAGCGTGTCAATTCACGCACCATTGCCAACTCCCCATCAGCAAGCTATTACGACATTGTACAAAACCTGAAAGGAGTGGATGTAGTAACCTCATCACTCACGTTTAAAACGCCCACTACACGCGGGTTTATGGCCAGTGGCAATACCCGTTTCAATCAAATTGTAGATGGGATGGACAACCAGGCGCCCGGCCTAAATTTTTCAGTAGGCAGCGTTATTGGCCTTACCCAGTTGGATGTAGAAAGCATGGAACTTTTACCTGGCGCTTCATCCGTACTATATGGCCCGGGTGGTATGAATGGTACGCTCGTGATCAACAGTAAAAATCCCTTTAAATATCAGGGTCTTTCGCTTGAAGTAAAAGAGGGACTGATGCATATAGACGGTAAACAAAGGCCGCCTGGAGGTTTTCATAATTATGCATTGCGTTGGGGCCAAAAATTAAGTGACCGTTTTGCATTTAAGATCGCATCAGAATACATTTGGGCTAAGGACTGGGCTGGTGTAGACTATCGAAACTATAACCGCATCGGGCTTGAAGGTGCGCCAAAAGCTGGCACGCGCGAGACAGATCCCAACTATGATGGCATTAATGTGTATGGCGATGAAACCAAGGCAGACATCAGGCAGGTTTTAAATGGGGTTGCTGCACAGGCGCCATTTTTAGCGCCTTATATCAGCACGCTTACTGCTAACCCCATCAATGTTTCAAGAACGGGTTATAATGAACTGGATATTATTGATCCCAGAACGATCAATTTTAAATTAAGCGGCGCCTTGCATTACAAGATCACACAAAATACAGAAGCCATCCTTTCCGGCAACTGGGGAACGGGCAACACGGTTTACACGGGCAGCGACCGCTACTCATTTAAAAATCTTAAAGTAGGCCAATATAAGTTTGAACTGCAAAATAAAGACTGGTTTCTGCGGGGCTATACCACGCAGGAGGATGCAGGTGAATCTTTCAACGCCACAGTTACCACACAATATACTAATGAAGCATGGAAAGAAAGTCCGGGATCCAACGGCTGGTTTGCACAATACGGCCAGGCGTATTTGAATGCCAAACTTGCCGGAAAAAGCGATTCTGAAGCGCATAATGCTGCAAGAGCCACTGCTGACATAGGGCGGCCGGAAGCAGGAAGCCAGCAGTTCAGGCGTATATATGATAGTGTAAGAATGATATCTATTTCAGACGGTGGCGGTCGCTTTATTGAAAAGTCAGCTCTTTATATGGGAGAAGGCCAGTATAATTTTTCAAGTTTGTTAAACAATTATGTTGATCTGTTAGTTGGTGCCAACTACAAACTTTACTCTTTAAGTTCGCAGGGCACTTTGTTTGTTGACTCTGCCGGCGCCATAAAAATAAATGAAGTAGGCGCGTACGTGCAGGCCAGTAAATGGATTGGTGATGTATTGCGCATTACACTCGCAGGTCGCTATGATAAGAACCAGAATTTTGATGGACGGTTTACACCCCGCGCCACTATGTTGTTTAAGATAGCTGAGAATAATAATATTCGCGTCAGCTACCAAACTGCTTATCGTTTCCCATCAACTCAAATGCAATGGATAGACCTTAACGTGGGTGGCAACACCAGGCTGATTGGTGGTGACCAAAGTTTTATAACTTTTTACGAGTTCGATACAAAACCTGTGTACTACGTGTCTGACTTGCAAAATGGGCAAACCGTTCCGTGGGATAAGAAAAAGTACAAGCCTGAATCTGTACAAAGTTTTGAAGCCGGCTATAAAGGTTTGATGGTAGAAAACAGGCTGATGATTGACCTGTACGGATACTTCGGTCAGTATAGGGATTTTTTAAGTCGCACCACTGTGATCAGAAGATCTGATGGTGGAACGCCCACGCAAGCCGACCTGGCTTCGGGCAATGTATCTATTTTCTCCGTTCCTGTAAACATACAGGAAAAAGTAAAAACTTATGGTTTTGGGTTTGGGCTTGATTACAGACTCCCACAAAATTTTTTACTTGCTGCTAATATTTCTTCTGATAACCTGACTGAACTACCCCAAGGATTTGTGTCGTTTTTTAACTCACCCAAATGGCGTTTCAACGGTACTTTTGCCAACACGGGGTTTGGCCCGCAAAGCCGTGCCGGGTTTAATGTAACCTATAGGTGGCAGGATGGGTTCCGCTATAATGGCGATTTTGCAAGCGGCTTAGTTCCTGCCGTTCATATTGTGGATGCCCAGGTAAGTTTCCGTTTCCCGCAGATAAAATCCATAATAAAACTGGGCGCCAATAACCTGCTGAACCAATACTATGTAAACGCTATTGGTAATGCTCAGGTTGGGGGCTTGTATTATGTAAGCATCGGTTACAATATTTTCTAATCCTTTTGCAGAACTATTTAAAATGTACAACAATGTATTCTATAAATAAATTTTTTAAGAAATTGATGGTAATGGGAGCCGGCTTTTTATTGATTGGCGCCTGTAATAAAGATGTGGAACAATTTCCTGATATCACATTTCAAAATAACTCCGGGCCGGGACTGGCCACGGCTTTGGCATCTAATACCAATTACAGCCTTTACAATGCCGTTGTTGCCAAATCGGGGATGGCCGCTACGCTTAATGATTCCACAAGAACGCTTACCATGTTTGTGCCTGGCAATGCGGCAGTAAAGCAGGCAATTGCCATACTTACAGGCGGCGCAGTGCCGGCTACGGCTGCAGATGCAGTACATCTGGGGTTTATTAACAGCGCCAACTTTACGCAGTTAGATGCAGCAGGCATTGTAGGCTATAATACCATACCTCAAAAGGTTGATTTTGCTACGCTAACGCACGTCTTCCCAAATTTACAGTACCCTTCATTAATAAATCCTGCTCCGCAGTTGAGTGCGTTACTGCGGCTTACCACATTTCTATCAAAAACCAATGGCAATTTTGTAAACAATGTGCCTGTTATTAGCACAGCCATGGCTGCAGGCAACGGTGTGATGTATGAAACCGGCGCTGTTGTAGTGCCGCCGCAAAGATTTTTGTGGGACAGGATTAATACCGATCCTGAGCTTACTTATTTAAAAGCCGCTATTGCAAGGGCTGACGAAGGTGTGCCGGCAGCCTCATCACTATCAGGCTATTTACAAAATATAGGAGCGAATTTTACGGTGTTTGCACCAACTGATGCAGCGTTTAAAACTACGTTGACAGGTATCATTTATCAAGTTTTAGTAGCTCAATCTGTTCCACCTTCTACAGCAATGACGCAGGCAACCGCACTTTCATCCACACCCGGGGTATTCACAAATCCCGCGGTGGCATCAGTTTTAACTCCCACTACGGTGCAGGGCATAGTGGTATATCATATTATGGCAACCAGGGCTTTTCTTAATAACTTGCCTACTGTGCAGCAAAACTTTCCAACCCTGTTAAACGGGGCTGTTGCATCGCACCCCGGATTAGGCTTAAAGGTAACAATGAGTGGGCCTCTGGCTGCTTCGGCAACAGTTAAAGGAGCAGCAAACGCTACCGCTGCCAATGTTGCCATCAACCCCATACCAGACGCTATTGGTTCAAGCGATCAGCATTATCTAAACGGAGTATTACATAAAATAGACCAGGTGCTGCTGCCGCAGGCACTCAGTTTTTAAGGTAAATATAAAGCGCATCATTTTTTGATGCGCTTTTGTCATGTATAGGTTAATAATATAATGATGGCTCTTTTTTTGCGGTAATGATTGAAATTAAAAATATCATGACTACAACATATATTCTTAAAGGAATGACATGCGATGGTTGTAAAAGAACCGTTGAAAGTGTTTTAAAAAATGTGGATGGCGTTCAAAGCGCGGAAGCAAGTGTGAATAATGGCACAGTGACGGTAGAAGCAAAGGATAATGTATCGTTTGACGATTTGAAAAATGCATTAGCTATTTTCAGCCAATATCATATTGAAGAAAGTAATAAGCCTGCGTAATATTACGCGCCGCGTGTTACGTTTACTGCAGCCAGTCCTCTTGGGCCTTTTTCAACTTCAAACTCAACCTTCATATTGTTCTCCAGTTGAACAGACGAAGAGTTGATATGTACAAAAATGCTTTCCTGAGTTTTTACATCTCTTATAAAGCCATAACCTTTTGTTGCGTCAAAAAATGTAACAATGCCTGAGCGTATTTTTTGTTCGGGATTTAAAGCGTTGCTGTTGGCCACTACAGGCGGTATATCATCGGTTGAAAGTCTTTTTTCGGGCGGAGTGGCTGAAAGATTTCCGTATTCATCTACGTAAGCAAGCATGTCGTCAAGCGATTTGCCTTTGGAATTGTTCTCTTTTCTTTCGAGCTTTCTTTCCAGTTTTTGTTTTTTGGTGTTTTTTCTTTTTTGTTCTCTTTCTCTTTTATTAAAGCTTTGTGCCATTCAGATATTTTAAGGGTAAACTAATCAGGAGCAGTACAGTATTTATTTGGCATCGCTCAAACGGCTGAATACAGCGCCATTGAACAGCCGGGATAGTTCTATACTTTGCGTACGCTCCCATTGATCTATATTTTTAATATTCACAATACGCCAGAAGTTTTTTGCTTTCAGGTCGCCGTGATCTTTAGCTACGATAAAAATGCCGGTTACAGTAGATCGGTCTTTAAAATGTACATTTACAACCCTTGATTTTTTGGTTTTTAAATCCAGGAATTTTTCAATAGAAGTTATATCCATAGTTAAACATTTTTTTTAAATTAAGAAATGACTGAAACCGGCACAATTGTTTTACCAGCGGTTTGTTGAGTAACCTGGCTTTTCTTCGCGTGGGCGCGCCTCCGATACTTTGATCGAACGACCGTCCTGCATGGTACCATTCAGATCTTTTACTGCTTTTGAAGCAGCATCTTCATCAGGCATTTCTACAAACCCAAAGCCGCGGCTTTGTTTGGTGAATTTGTCTGTAATAATCCTTGCGCTGTCTACAGTACCGTAAGCCGCGAATAATTCGTTCAGGTCTTCATTGCTAACGCCGAAGCCTAGATTGGACACATAAATGTTCATCTTATAAAATTGATAAATGAGTAAAATTTGAGAAAAAGCAAAAATTGTAGAACAGAGTAGAAGACGTGTTTACAGTAACGCAGTAACTCAAAATAACAACGCAAAGGTAAGGGAAATTTTTAGAAAAAGGGGAAAAGATTATGTTAAAGAGCGGGCTGCTGGCTCATAGATTCCTTATTCATTTGTATTACCCACAAGCCACGCAGCTGATCGGGTTTGTAGCCTGTGGCAGAATCTGCAGGATAAAGTTGTTTTAGTTTTGTTAGGG
>JAFAFV010000216.1 GCA_023423285.1 Bacteroidota bacterium | reverse complement strand
AAATTTTGTGCCGCCTGTAGCTTGAAACTTACCTCAGCATACATCTGTTTATACTGGCTGAGTTCGGCTTCCAGATCCTTCAAACGCTTAACATCACTGGCTTCCATGCCGCCATACTTTGCTTTCCAATTGTAAAACGTGGCTTCGCTGATGCCAAGTTCCCGACATACTTCTTTGGTGGAAATACCTGATTCCTGTTTCTTAATCGCAGCCACTATCTGGCTCTCTGTAAATTTTGTCCTTTTCATGTTTTCTGACAGTTTTTAAAATTAAAGATTTACTCTAATTTATGACTGACGAAATTTGGGTACGCTTACAAAAGGTTTAAAAAATCCAACTCCTGCAAACCACCGCCAGCCCTGGGTTTTCTGCCCAGGTGTTCATACGCTTTATGAGTCACCTCGCGGCCGCGGGCTGTGCGTTGTAAAAATCCTTCCTGTATTAAAAATGGTTCGTACACCTCTTCAATGGTTCCTGGTTCTTCGCTAACAGCTGTAGCAATAGTGGAAATACCTACCGGCCCTCCTTTAAATTTTTCAATAATGGCCAGCAGGATGCGGTTATCCATATCATCCAGGCCATACTCATCCACGTTCAGTGCTTTAAGAGCGTGTTGTGTAATGCCGATGTCAATAGTTCCATCGTTAAGCACCTGTGCAAAATCTCTTACGCGGCGTAACAGTCCGTTGGCAATGCGGGGTGTGGCCCGGCTGCGGTTCGCAATTTCTTTTGCCGCCTCCGTCGATATGGCAACGCCCAAAATTTGCGCACTTCGCAATACAATTTTTTGAAGTGTATCGGCATTGTAATATTCCAGGCGAGATTTAATGGCAAACCTTGATAGCAATGGCGCAGTAAGCAGGCCGCTGCGCGTGGTGGCGCCAATAAGCGTGAACGGGTTAAGCGAAAGCTGCACGCTACGGGCATTGGGGCCAGTGTCAATTAATATATCCAGCCGGTAATCTTCCATGGCTGAATAAAGGTATTCTTCTACCACGGTGCTCAGCCGGTGAATTTCATCAATGAACAGTACATCCCTGGCTTCCAGGGAGGTGAGCAGCCCGGCGAGGTCGCCAGGTTTTTCAATAACGGGGCCACTGGTTTCTTTAATATTTACTTCCAGCTCGTTGGCTACAATGCGGGAGAGCGTGGTTTTGCCCAGGCCCGGCGGGCCATGAAACAGAATATGATCCAGCGCCTCACCCCTGATGCGGGCGGCTTTGATAAAGATGCGAAGGTTTTCAATCAACTGGGGCTGCCCGGCAAACTCTACAATGCTGGAGGGCCTGATGGTATTTTCAAAGTCCTTATCACCGGGGCTTAATCCCTGTTTGTCTTTATTTAAATTGGGGTTGCTCATGCAGTTGTAAAGGTAAGAGAAACTTGGAGGAAGAGATAAGTGAATGCGAAGGCTTGGTTATAAAAATAAAGGGTGGTATTTTTAGGGGAGCGATTGTTTGAGCAGAAAAATAGACTAAAAAAAAGCCCCGCAGATAGGCGAGGCGCTAAATGTTTTCACAACGGAATAATCCTTATTGTGAATTGCTTTCAGGCTATAAAGATATAAAAACTAACAATATGAGTAAAACAATTTTAGGTTTAGATTTAGGAACCAATTCTATTGGCTGGGCGCTGGTGGAAGTAGACGATAATAATGTACCTATTCGTATTATCGCCATGGGCTGCAGAATAATTCCTTTATCATCAAATGAACGGGATCAGTTCCAAAAAGGTCAGGCTATTTCTAAAAATCAGGAAAGAACAATTGCAAGAACACAACGCAAAGGTTACGATCGCAAGCAATTGAAGAAAAGCGATGACTTTAAGTATAGCTTGAAAAAAACTCTGGAACGGCACGGCATTTATCCGTCTAAAGAATTGTTTAATTTGCCAATGCTCGATTTATGGAAATTGCGAAGCGATGCAGCATCCCAACCCATAGAGGCTGAGCAGTTGGGCAGAATTTTATACATGCTCAACCAAAAGCGCGGTTACAAATCTGCAAGAAGCGAAGCCAATGCTGATAAAAAGGATACAGATTATGTTCAGGCGGTAAAAGGCCGCTATGCACAGTTGAAGGAACGACATCAAACTGTAGGTCAATTTTTTTATGAAGGGTTAAAAAATGCTTCGGAACAAAATCAATATTTCAGAGTTAAGGAAGAGGTATACCCCCGTGAGGCATACATTGAAGAATTTGACACCATCGTAAAAGCTCAAAAAGGCAAACATTCATTTTTAACCGAAGAGCTAATCCATTCACTTCGTAATGAGATTATCTATTATCAACGGAAACTAAAATCACAAAAAGGATTGTTGGGTGTGTGTGAATTTGAGGGGTTCGAAAAGAGAATTAAAGACACTTCAGGTAATGAAAAAAAAGTTTTTGTTGGCCCCAGAGTAGCCGCAAAATCAAATCCACTTTATCAAGTGTGTAGAATTTGGGAAACGGTGAATAATATTACCCTTAAAGTAAAGAATGAGTCTGGCGCCAAATATAAATGGGGTGATCGAATTCCTTCAATGGAAGAAAAGCAAAAAATTACGGAACATCTCTGGACAAACGAGCAGTTAAGTCACGCTGATTTATTGAAAATACTTGGGCTTAAGAAAGATGAAGTGTACACCAACAAGCAAATTTTAAAGGGTATCAAAGGGAATTTTGCTTATTCTTCTATCCATAATATAATTGGCGATAGTCCTCTGCTAAAATTTGAAGTTGTTTCAAATCCAAACGGCATGGATGCTTATATCTACGATAAGCAGACCGGTGAAGTTTTAGAAGAAAGGCAAGGTGCCATAATTAGCAAAGATTTTGAAAAAGAACCTTTGTATCAAATCTGGCATACTATCTATTCAATCAAAGATTTAGATGAATGTAGGAAGGCACTCATTAAAAGATTTGAACTTACTGAAGATGTAGCCGAGCAACTATCCAAAATTGATTTTGATAAACAAGGGTATGGCAACAAATCCAGCAAAGCTATTCGCAAAACCTTACCCTATCTCATGCAGGGATATAATTTGTATGAAGCCGAGTGTCTTGCAGGTTATAATTCCCGTTCGCTTACGAAAGAAGAGTTGGAAAAAACAGGCAAGGATGAAAAGCTTACTTTATTGCCAAAAAACAGTTTGCGCCAACCTGTAGTTGAGAAAATTCTCAACCAAATGATTAATGTAGTGAACGCCATTATTGATAACTATGGTAAGCCTTCGGAAATAGTAGTGGAAATGGCGAGAGAATTGAAGCAGAGTAAGGATGAGCGTGACGCGTCTGACAAATTAAATTTTTTCAATAAAAAAGTAAATGATAAGGTAGCTGCTGCTCTTAGAGAATTAGGAATACCGGCAACCAAACGATACATTGATAAGTACAAATTCATATCACCTACAAGAGACAAAAGTTGGGAAGCCTCGCAAATTGTAAATCAGTGCATTTACTGTGGTGAAACTTTTAGCCTTACCGAAGCGCTAACAGGAGATGCCTTTGATGTGGATCACATTGTGCCAAAAGCATTGCTTTTTGATGACTCTCAAACCAACAGAGTTTTAGTTCATCGTAAATGTAACAGCAATAAAACTAATCAAACGGCTTATGATTATTTATCTAAAAAGGGCGAAACCGTTCTCAATGATTATCTGGTAAGAGTGGATGACTGGTTTAAGCGGGGGATTATTTCTTATTCAAAAATGAACCGCCTGAAAGTATCGTTTGAACAATATCAGGAGCGAAAAGGATTGAAGAAGGAAACAGAAGCTGATATAAGATTATGGGAAAGTTTCATTGACAGGAATCTCCGGGAGACTCAATACATCACTCGGAAGTCAAAAGAAATCTTAGGAAAAATTTGCAGCAAGGTAAGAGTTACAGAAGGTAATGTTACAGCTAAGTTACGTAAGTTATGGGGCTGGGAAGATGTATTGCTCCAATTGCAATTACCCAAGTTTAAAGATTTGGGACAAACAGAAATAAAAGAATGGAACAGTGAACACGGAAAACGAAAACACATTAAGGAACAAATAGCCAACTGGAGTAAAAGAGACGACCACCGTCATCATGCCATTGATGCTTTAGTGATTGCCTGTACGCAGCAAGGATTTATTCAGCGCATAAATACTTTAAACGCAAGTGATGTGCGAAATGAGATGAACAAAGAGGTACAAGAAGCCAAGCTTGCTTACGGTGAAAAGATGACGATATTGGAAAAGTATCTGAAACTAAAAGTACCATTTAGCACCGCTGATGTTTCCAAGGCTGTCGATGAGATTTTAATTTCATTTAAACCGGGTAAAAAGGTTGCATCTATAAGTAAGTACAAAGCGACAGGTAGCAATAAAGATACCGGTGTACTTACACCAAGAGGGGCATTGCATGAAGCGGGATTATATGGTAAAATCAGAATTCTTCAAAAAGGTGGAAAAGAGGAAATTCACATAATCAAAAAATACAAAGTCGGCATTTCGGCCCAGGACCACATTTTTACAGGTAAAGAAACTTACACTGTAAAGAAAGATAAGAATGGTGTTGAGAAAATAGAAGATAAAATCAAAAACGTCCTTGATTCCATTGTTGATAAAAAAATTAAACAAATCATTCTAGAAAGATTAAATCGTGGATTTGAAAATGGAAAAGATTACAAAACAGACGTAAAAAAAGCACTAATTAATTTTAAAAATTTAGAAGCTGACCCTGTTTGGTTTAATAAAAATAAAGGTTTAAAAATCATATCAGTTAAACTGAAAACAGGTCTTCAAAATTCGGTTGTGCCAATTATAAAAAATGAGGATGGAAAAGAAATTACTTTTGTAAAAACTGGCAACAATCATCACATTGCTATCTATAAAGACAAAGCAGGAAACAGATTTCAGCACAGTTGCACATTCTGGCATGCAGTGGAAAGAAAGAAGTATAAGCTTCCGGTTATTATAGAAAATACCAGTGAACTCTGGAATTCAATTCTGGAGGAACAACTACCGCAATCCTTTGTCGATAAGCTTCCTGCAGATAATCTGCAATTAGAATATAGCCTACAACAAAATGAAATGTTCTTACTGGGCTTAAGCAAAGAAGATGCAGAAAAAGCAATTGCGGAAAACAACAAGTCCATCCTCAGCAAGCATCTTTATTTAGTATGGAGCATAGGTGAAAATCAATATTGGTTCCGTCATCATTTAGAAACCAAGAATTCCGACTTAAAAAAGACAATTGGCGCTAAGGAAAGTAAGCGGTATTATTTATTTAAAAGTGTAGGTGCCTTTATCGCTCAATATCCTCTAATAGTAAAAATTGATTGCTTAGGTAATATTTCAAAAGCCTAGTGCCATGCTACACCCTGGCACCTACTATCATATTTTCAACCACGCCAATGGCGATGATAACCTGTTTCGGGAGGAGAAAAATTATTCGTTTTTCCTTCAAAAATATCAATTGCACATTGATCCCATATCCGATACAATAGCCTGGAGCCTGATGCCGAACCATTTTCATCTGTTGGTGCGGATAAAAGATGTAGATGCGTTGCTGCTGCTAAAAGACCTTCAAAAGTTCAAAACTTTGGAAGGTCTCGTAAACGACGAAATCAAACTATCGCATCTTTTATCCAAACAATTTTCAAATTTCTTCAGTAGTTATTCGCAGGCTTTTAATAAAGTGTATCAGCGAAAAGGTTCTTTATTTATTAAAAATTTTAAAAGAAAGGAAGTCGCCAACAATATCTACCTCAATCATCTAATTATTTATATCCACCTCAATCCTGTAAGGCATGGCTTCACAAATGCGATAAACAGTTGGCCATGGACAAGCTATTTTGATTTTTGGGGAAAACAAAACAGCCTTGCCCAACAATTATTTAATACTGAAGAAGATTACATACAGATGCATATTGAAAAACAGACTCAATTTGCTGAGTACAAATATTTGGAAACTGATATTTTAACTTCTTAAACCATGATTAAACGCACCCTATACTTCGGTAATCCCGCGTGGCTTAAAACCAAAAACGAACAACTGCTGATTGAGTTGCCTGATACGGGCGAGGCAAAACAGGCGGCCATAGAAGATATAGGCCTTGTCATTTTAGACCATCAGCAAATCACGATAACTCAATCAGTACTGGCAAAACTGCTGGCTAATAATTGTGCGCTGATCACCTGCAACAATACCCACCACCCTACAGGCTTGCTGCTGAACCTTGATGGCCACACGTTGCAGAGCCAACGCTTTCAGGCACAAATTGAGGCCACAGTTCCGCTTAAAAAACAACTCTGGCAGCAAACAGTAGTTGCTAAGATCATCAACCAGGCCAGCCTTTTAAAATTGCGCAGAACTGAAAACAAATTCCTGATCAACCTGAGCAAACAGGTGCTAAGCGGCGATAGCAGTAATTGTGAAGCGCTGGCAGCCAATTACTACTGGAAAAATCTTTTTCCCGAATTTTTAAATTTTAAACGCTTTCGTGAAGGGGCACCGCCCAACAACCTGCTGAATTACGGTTATGCCATACTGCGTGCATTGGTAGCCAGAAGCCTTGTGGGAAGCGGCCTGCTGCCAACATTGGGTATTTTTCACCGCAACCAGTATAATGCCTATTGTCTGGCCGATGATATGATGGAGCCATACCGCGCCTATGTGGACAAGGTGGTTTGCCACATAGTACGCTCCCACGGAAAGTTTTTAGAAATGACACCATCAATGAAGCAGCAACTACTGGGCATACCTGTAATGGATGTGATGATAGACGGAGAAAAAAGCCCGCTGATGAATGCTGTGCAGCGCACCACCGCCAGCCTTGCCAAATGCTTTGAAGGAAAATCAAGAAAGCTATTATTCCCGGTTATGGAAATGAATAATTGATCTTGTTTTATCCGCTCTTGAAATATGAAGGCTATGTTTGAACGATTAAACGCATACCGCATCATGTGGGTACTTGTCATGTTTGACCTGCCAACCGAAACGAAGCAGGATCGTAAAGTTTATGCAAAATTCAGAAAACAAATTTTAGACAATGGATTTTCCATGTTCCAGTTCAGCATGTACATCCGCCACTGCAGCAGCCGCGAAAACGCCGATGTACACATCAAACGCGTAAAAAATATTTTGCCGCCGAAAGGACATGTAGGCATATTAAATATTACCGATAAACAATTTGGCATGATGGAAATTTTCAGCGGAAAACAAATGATAGAAACGCCTGCGCCGGTACAGCAGCTTGAACTTTTTTAATCTTTACAGTATGCAACGTTCAGATTTTATTAAAGGAATCATAGGGTTTTTAGGCATTTCGGCCTTACCCGCATCTATGGTGAAGCAATACCACCGCTACTATCTTTTGCAAAGTTTTGTAAGAGGCTTTCGCTTTTACGAAGGCTTAAAGTTGTTAGATGAAATGCACAAAGGAGATTTACTGGAAATGTTGAGAGAGCCTGCAAATGAATACGACCCGAATGCTATTGCGCTTTGTTTTAACCAACATAAGATCGGCTTTATTCCAAAAGAAGACAATGATATATTAAGCAGGTTGATGGACGCTGATGTGGTAAAGCTGCAGGCAGAGATTACGCACCTGAACAAAGAAGCAAAGGCCTGGGAAAATGTGCATATTGGCGTGTATGTGCTAAAAGAAACAAATGAACCGATAACAGAAAATGCCAAATACCTTACTGTATTGGAAACGCCTCATTACCGCACTATAAAAATGAACAGCCAAAAAACGGCAGATGTTTACTTTACTGATGATGAGGAAGAAGATATACTGGACGCGGATGCATTTTATGAAACAATGGTAGAAAATTCAAAAGATAACAGCATATACAATTTCCTTCACATTGATTTTGAGTCGGGCCAAAACCTACTACAGGTAATAAATGAGGGAAGAATGATTGTAAACCATCGCCACCTGCCAGAAGACCTGAAAATAGACAAAGTAATAAAGGCTCTGGATGAAGGGGTAATTGGGTTAGATGCTTACTTCGACAAAAGCGGGTATGTAGTTGCAAACGTTAACCGCGTAGCCGGCCTTTCTGCCAGAATTAATAAAGTAGCAAATGTTTTAGATAAAGCAGGCAGAATATTTTACGAAATACAATTCAGTTAATACAAAAGCCTAAATGGGCGGTACAGAAACAAAAAAACGGGAGAAATTCCCGTTTTTTCATCCTGTTGACAACCTTAAAACCTTGTGTGATAAGGCCTTTGGCGAAACCAGTTGTCAAAGACCTAAGTTAAATCAAAAGCTGAAAGCAATTCACAACCAACTAATCCGTAGCAGCATGAGTGATTATGTTGTCAAAGACCTAAGTTAAATCAAAAGCTGAAAGCAATTCACAACACACTCTAAATTCGCAGCACTAACTTACCTGTTGTCAAAGACATAAGTTAAATCAAAAGCTGAAAGCAATTCA
>JAFAFV010000195.1 GCA_023423285.1 Bacteroidota bacterium | reverse complement strand
ATAACCGGTATAAAATTTTTAAAAAATGTAATGAGCTTTTCTTCCATAATAAGGTCGAAAAGATTTTGCTTGCTTCGGTAATAATAATTGATGAGTGCCAGGTTCAATCCTGCTTCCTGAGCAATATCCCGTGTGCGAGTGGCTGCAAACCCCTTCTTTTGAAATACCTTTATCGCAGCTTCTTTTATCTTCTGCTCGGTGGAAAGATCTTTAGCCTGTTTTTTAGTTTTTGCCATGTCAAAACAAAGCTATGTTAAATGATTGATTTAAACAAATATTTTAATCATTTGATTAAAAAAAGTACATGTTTATTTTTTAAGCCCCTTAACCTGAAGCTTATTTATTTTTGTATTGCTCCTGCTGGCGGCGGTTAAATTCAATATTGCGCTGCTCTCGTTGCCTCTCGGCTTCCGGCTTAGTCAGCTCCGGAGACTTACTTGTTTTTCCAAAAACAGAGTAATCAATATATCTTTTAGGATTTACCCTGATATCATCCAGCAAAATTTCCGTTTGCAATAACTGTTCGTTAAATGAATTATACAGATCCCTGTTTTCAACCATCGCACCCAGTTTGCCATTAGTTATGCCAGCAAGTGATGCTCTGATATTACTGATCTGGCGGTTGATAGAATCTACTTTTCTTTGAAAATTAATTTGTGCAAGTTTATTAGTTCGTTCATTAACATTTTTTAATTTGGTATTAATCTCTTTATTGCGCGCATAAGCCGCAGTTTTTTGTGAAAGATTGGTTAGTGTTGACAAGGTTTTTTGATTCATTGCCTGCAGTTTAGTGTTGTAAGCAGCCATTTGCAAATTCAGTTGTGCAATGCGTTTACTAATTTGAACCTGGCGTTTAGAATCTAATTTTGTATTATATTGATAGAGCGCTTTAGAAAGCGAGTCGGCAATGGTACTGATCTTTTGTTCAAGCGGCTGGATCTGTGCCTGAAGGTTATCCGTTATGTCATCACTTTTGGTTTTGATCACATCCCCGCTGGCAAGATAGGTCTCAGCATTGCCTTTCTCAATTATGATAGCGCCAACAGATAGCGGCCCCCCCTTGGAAACTGAGGCCAGTGAATTAACAGGTATCCGCAAGCCTTTGTTTATTTCAAGCGTCACTTTTACACCGGTCATATTTTTATCGGCTGGTTGCATTTTTGTTACCGTGCCAATTGGTAAACCTTTCATCAGAACGCGGTTATTTAACTCTATGCCTTTGGCTGAAGAAAAAATAGCGTAAACCTTCTGGTCACTGTCAAACAAATTTGCTTTGCGAATAAAATTTACGAGCGCCAGAAACGCTGCTATACTCAGGAGACCAATCAGGCCAATTTTAAGATCCTTTGACATCTTCATATTTAGAAATGAAATGATGAATTTGGGGCAAGTTAAAAAAAATAAAACTTACAGGCAGAATGATAACAGTTATTTTTAGGATATGCAACAACATGGTTGCTTCAGTTTTAGTTGGGCATGATAAATGTGATAATTAATATGAACTAAAATTTCAGATCATGACTTTATGGGGTTTTGTTATTTTACTTATTATTGCTGCTGTTTGCGGCTCAATTGGTCAATCGCTGGCAGGCTACAGCCTTGGCGGGTGCCTGGTTTCTATTTTCGTAGGTTTTATTGGAGCTTACCTGGGCGTGTGGCTGGCCGGTCAACTGGGCCTGCCTGAATTATGGAACTTAAATATTGAAAGGAAACCATTTCCTGTGATCTGGTCAGTTATCGGTTCGGCGCTATTTACTTTGGTTATTGCTTTCTTGCGGCGGGCCTTTCTGGGCGCGCATCGGCGGGTAGATGAATAATGATTTTATTAAAAAATATTTGTTTTAGCCATCATTGACCTGTAGTCAATATTCTTGTAAAGCGGCTGATATCGGCTTCTTTTTCCAAAGGTTTTTTATATAAAATGTGTTCGCACAGCCTGTGTGCAAAATAAGGAGCTAAGGAACAGCCCTTAGTACCCATTCCGTTTAAAATACCCACGTTTTGATGAACAGGATGAAATCCGGCAAATGGCCTGCGCTCCACAGTGGCGGGACGTACAGCGGCGCGGTGCTCCACAATTTTGAAAGGTACTTTCAGCCAGCTTTTTAATATTTTTTCAGTTGAATTTATATATGCTTCTGTTGGCTGTTCATCTTCAAAATCCCAAATGTAGTTGGTACCCACCCAATAATATCCTTTTTCTGCCACCGGGGCCAACATCAGTGATTTTTTATAAATGTGCTCATCCGGCAATCCTTGCGCTTCAATGATAAGTGCCTCGCCTTTGTTTAAAGCAAAGGGTAGCAGGGAAAAATATTTGTTATGAATACCATCAGCGCCATCGCAAAAAATAATCCTTTTGGCAGTAATACTCTTATAACATACCTGATTTTTTGTTACGTTCAATTCACCCGTGTCAAAGTTTTCCTGTATCAAAAGTTGGTTAGATAGTAAATAATTTTTCCATGCAGGCAAGATGTTACTGAGATGCACTATATAACCCGGGTAAATAATGCCGCTGCCAAATTCATAATGAAAGTATTCCTTCAGAAAATGCTCATCATCCACCATAGTAATATAATCTTCTTTTAGCGCAAGCTTTTTTAAAAAGCTTTCCTTCATAAATGGATTGGGAAAAAAATCAATGATCTTTTTTTTATCCATTGCATGTACATTCAAATAAGCGCCTATTGAATTGTAAGCCTGCTCTGCAAAGGGCAGCAGCACATCATCCATCCAAACTTTTACAACTCTTCTGCCGGTTACGGGGTTGATCAAACCCGCGGCCACGCGGGAAGATGCATTGTGTTTGCTATTATCAATTATAATAAACTCCTCACCCGCCGCTAATAAAAACCATGAAAGAAAAGTACCTGAAATGCCCTGTCCCACGATAATTGTTCCCGTTTTCATAATAAAATCAAAAGTAATCATTAAATCTTTGGGCAAAATACAGGTTGCTTTCAATTTAGTTTTTCAATGAAAAAAGTAAATTAAGCATATCAGCCCCGCTATTATACTTCAGGTTTGTTCAAAAATTTACGATAAAAGATACAGGTAAAATATAGGATGTAGATAGGCAGGGCAGAACGGTGTGGGCAAGGCTTAGCAGAGATACTAAATTTATTCAGAGAAAAAAATAGTCATAAAAAAAAGACCATGCTAACTCATGGCCTTTTTACTTTACACAAAATATTATTCCTGAATATCAACAGCTATCGGGTCTAAAGAACCACCCACGTTATTTACCTGAACGGAAACTTTTTGGCCTTCTTTTAAAGCGGAAAAGGGAACTGTTTGGCCATTCTGTGTGAGTTGGGTGGCATTGCTAAAATACAACTCCAGTGTTTTACCGTCATCCGTTTTTACATATATCTCGCTTTTGGAAGGTTCAACTTCTTCAATATTTCCTGAATATGTTCCCGAAGGCACTTCATCATGTTTTTCTTCGCAGGAGTTTAAAGTGAATAATGTTGCTAACATAATAAACACAGGTACTAAGAATTTTTTCATGATCATTTTTTTAGTAGTTTGAAAATGTGATTGATATGGTTGCCACCAAATTTATACCAATTTATAATTTGAACAATAAATAGACAGGAATTATGCGCTTTAACGCACACAAAAAATTAATATCTTAGCATTTATATCTGAAGCTTAGTATCAAAATATATTTTAATAATGAGATTGAAAATGAAGTTTATGGCAATGCTGTTTTTCAGCGTTGTCTTTTTATGCAACCAGAATGTACAAGCTCAGTCAGTTGCAGGTATAGATATAGAAGAACGCAGAAGTTCAGTAACTAAAAGTATAGATTTTTCAGTTACTCCTGACAAGCCTGATTGGATATATGAAGTGGGGGAAGAGGCGGTGTTTACCATAAAGCTATTTGTTGATGAAAAGCCTATCGAATCTAAAGAATTGTCCTACGTGATAGGGCCGGAGAAAATGACGCCAACAAAAAAAGGACAGGTTACTATCGTTAACGGATATGCAAAACTAAAAGGTGGCACCATGCAGCAGCCCGGATTTTTAAGATGCGATGTCAGAGCAAATGTGAACGGTAAAGTTCAAAGGGAATTAGCAACAGCGGCTTTCGATCCGGAAAAAATTAGACCTACTGCGGTAGTTCCAAAAGATTTTGACAAATTTTGGAATGCCGCTATAGAAAAATCTAGAACAATACCTTTAGATTATAAATTAACTCCAATAGCAGATAAAAGCACTGATGCGGTGAATGTTTATCAGGTTGAATATAATTTTTTTAATGATGGTGTGCAGAAGTTTTATGGAGTATTGAGTATACCTGTAAAAGAAGGTAAATATCCGGCAATTGTGCGTCTTCCGGGTGCAGGTTATGCGCCATTAGGGGGCGATCCAACAACAGCAGCCAAAGGATATATTACGCTGGATGTTTACATTCACAGAAAGCCGGTGATTATGGATAAAGCATATTATCAAAACCTGCAGAGTAATGAACTTAAAGATTATCAATATAAAGGAATTGCAAACAGAGATTCGTTCTATTATAAGAATGTAATATTAGGTTGTGTAAGGTCTATTGACTTAATTAATGCATTACCACGATTTAACGGTAAAAATATAGGCGCCTGGGGTTCTTCCCAGGGCGGGGCTTTGTCTGTAATGACTACAGCTTTGGATAAGAGAATAAAATATTTTGTTGCTTTGTGCCCTGCTATGTGCGATTTTACAGGTTATCTTAACGGCAGGGCTGGCGGGTGGCCCCATTTCTTTGTAGGCAACACAACACTTTATGAGGAAAACAAGGAAAATGCAGAAAGAACATTGAGCTATTACGATGTAGTAAATTTTTCAAAGCGAATTACTGTGCCGGGTTATTTTTCATGGGGATTTAACGATGAAACTACGCCCCCAACTTCTTTTTATTCTGCTTACAATTCAGTTAGTGCACCTAAGCAAGTCTTTATTATTCCCGAAGGCATACATAAAATTTATCCTACTCAAAAAGTTAAAACATATGATTGGCTTTTCGAAAATCTAAAATAATTCAATACGCAAATCGCCTAAAAAATAATCTAAAAAGCCGCACCTATTTATGATGCGGCTTTTTTATTTTATAAAACTGATCTTAGATCAACTTCACACTCCTTTCCACAAAAGATGTAAGATCTGCGCCGGTAAGCATGCCCTGTGACAGCAACGCCAGGTCAAACGCCTGCAATGCAAGAGCCGTACGGGTTTCAGCATTGGTTTCGCTAAGTATTTTTGCTGCCAGCGGGTGGTTAGCGTTCACCGCCACTTTATACCTGTCTGGCATTTGCCCATAAAAACTCATGCCACCGCCTAATGATGCCATGTCTTTCATGCGCCGCATAAATTCATCCATCGTTACTGTTACAGGCATACCTTCAGGGCTCAGGTTTTCTACCGTTACTTCCATTCCGGGTTTTGTAATGGCTTTTTCAAATACCTCTTTTAAGTCTTTGGTTTGCTCTTCGCTCAGGCTGCTTTCAGGCGTATCGCCTTTGTCAATCAATTTTTCAGGAACATCAGCATCCACACGTTTAATCTGCGTTTTTTCCAGGTCACGCTCTAAGTGGCTGATGAAATGATTATCTAGCGGGCTGTCCAGCAACAATACATCATAACCTCGTTTTTCTGCAGCCTGTATGTAGCCATCTTGCCTGTCTGCATTCACCGAGTACAGGTATATTAGGTTCCCGTCTTTATCGGTCTGGTTTTCTTTTACCTTTTCAGCATATTCATTGAGCGTGTAAAACTCTTTTTTTGTATTGGTAAGCAAAACAAATTCTTTTGCTTTTTCCCAAAATTTGGGCTCGCTGATGGCGCCATATTTCACAAAGATGCCAATGTCGTTCCATTTTTCCTCAAAGCTTTTGCGTTCGTTTTTAAACAATCCCGCCAGTTTATCAGCCACTTTGCGTGTAATATAAGTATTGATCTTTTTTACGTTGCTGTCTGCCTGTAAAAATGAACGCGATACGTTCAGCGGTATGTCAGGAGAATCAATGACGCCATGCAACAGCATTAAAAACTCTGGTACAATATCTTTTACCTCATCGGTTATAAATACCTGGCGGCTAAATAATTTGATCTTGTTGCGCTGCAACTCCAGGTCGTTCTTAATCTTAGGAAAATACAATACACCCGTAAGGTTGAAAGGATAATCTACATTCAAATGAATCCAGAAAAGCGGGTCTTCGCTAAATGGATAAAGTTCACGGTAAAAATTCAGGTAGTCTTCATCCTTCAGGTCGGCAGGCTGTTTGGTCCATACAGGTGTTGCTGTATTGATGATATTCGGAACTTCAACTGATTTATATTTAGGCTTGCCTTCTTCATCTTCACCATCAGGCTCAGATTCGGTACGAGTTCCAAATTGAACGGGTACGGGCAAAAATTTAGCGTACTTGTCTAAAATCTGCTGAAGACGGTGCTCTTCCAAAAATTCTTTATTCTCTTCATTGACATATAAGATCACATCCGTACCGCGTGTGGTACGGTTGCCTTCGCTGATCTCGAAAGTGGTGCTGCCATCGTTTTCCCATCTGGCTGGCACAGCGTCCGCCTGATAACTCAGCGTTTGGATCACTACTTTTTCTGCCACCATAAAAGCAGAGTAAAAACCCAATCCAAACTGACCAATAATCTCGTTGGCATCTTTGGCCTCTTTAAATTTTGCCAGAAAATCTTCAGCGCCTGAAAAGGCGATCTGGTTAATGTATTTTTTAATTTCTTCCGCTGTCATGCCAATACCATTGTCTGAAATGGTGATGGTTTTGGCTTCCTTATCCAGTTTTACCTGTACCAGGGGTTCTCCCAGTTCGCCGTTAAACTGCCCCATCGATACCAGCCTTTTGGCTTTTTGAATGGCGTCAACCGCGTTTGAAACCAGTTCGCGTAAAAAGATTTCGTGGTCGCTGTATAGAAATTTTTTGATTATCGGAAAGATATTTTCCGTGTGGATAGAGATAGTGCCTTTTTCCTGTATCATAAAGTCAAAATTTTTGCAATGATACATCAAATGCAGTACCAGTAACGCCCCGGTGGGACAATTTGGCAGAATGCAGCAGATTTTTATAATGATACGATCCTTCTTGTTTTTATACTGCGTAGAAACCGCCAGGTTAGGAACAAGGCTGAAAAGCTAAGGCCAATGATAAACCCAAGCCAGATGCCATTGGCTTTCATGTTGTACCAAAATGCAAGCATGTACCCAATAGGGATACCTAATACCCAATAAGCCAGCGCAATAAATCCTGTTGGCACATTTACATCTTTAATGCCCCTTAAAAGCCCGGCGCTATTGGTTTGCAATGCATCTGAAATTTGAAACAGTGCGGCAAACAATAGCAGGGTAGAAGCTATTTGTACCACTTCGGCATCGCGGTTGAACAATAGCGGTAAAAACCGGTTGAGGCATAAAAATAAAATGCAGCATAGCACACCGTAAAAAATTGCCATAGCCAGCGTGCTCTTGCCTACCACCGCTATCTTCGGCCAGTTTTTCATGCCAAATGCATTGCTAACGCGTATGGAGCCTGCCTGCGACAATCCCAGCGATACCATAAATGTAAATGAAGCGCAGGTGAGCGCTATCTGGTGGGCCGCCTGAGCTTTGGCACTAATGGTACCTACCAGTATGCCTGATACGGCAAAAGCCCCGGCTTCCATACCAATTTGCAGACTGCTGGGAATACCGATTTTTAAAAGTTGTACAAGCGAGGCTTTTTTAAAACGCCATTGGTTTTTGCCAACCGCCATGTATTTCCTGAAAATTTTATGGTTCAGAATCACAAGTCCCAGCGCAATAAAAATAATAGTACGTGTAATAAGCGTGGCATAACCTGCGCCCACCAGTTCCATACGCGGCACGCCCCAGTTGCCATAAATCATCAGCCAGTTTAAAAAAATATTGATGGGTATGGCTGATAATGACAAGACCATGGCCGTTTTAGTGTGTTGCAGTCCATCGGCAAACTGCTTTAACGCCATAAATAAAACCATAGGGATGATGGAAAGGCACATGATGTTCATAAAAGGCATAGCTAATTGTACCACTTCTGCATCCTGCCCCAGGTGGTACAGCACATTTTTACCCAGGATCAAACCAATGGAAATTATAATTGCTGAAAAAGCGCAAAGCCAAAACCCGTTATAAAAATAATGCGAAACAAGTTGTTTGTCGAACCTGCCATGCGCCATTGAAACCATTTGTGCCACGGCAATGGTAATGCCAATACCCAGTATAAACGGAATGTTGAGCACATTTAAAACAAGCGAAGCGGCGGCAAGCTGCTTGTAACCTACCACACCAATCATAGCCGTATCAATAATATGCAGCGACATCTGAGCCAATTCTCCCAGGATAATGGGAAAGGCCAGTTTTAATGTGTTTTTAGCTTCGAGCCTGTAGTGCATCGTGCAAAAGTAAGGTGCGCTGCGCGGAATTTTTGAAGGCAATTTTGAAGTAATTGTTATTCTTACTATCTTAAATAATATCTAAAACACATAAATGTTAAAATTTCTAGACTCATGTTCACCATAATATGATAAAATCATCTAACAACTGTATTTTAGCCTCAATGGAGGCTATGCACTTTATAAATTTTATTTGAACAATATGATAATGATGGTAAAAAGAATTTCTTTTTTATTTGTATTTGTGGTTTGTTTATCAGTGGTTCACGCGCAAAGCGGTTATTGGCAGCAAAAAGTAAAATATGTGATGGATATTGATATGGATGTGAATACCAATGTTTTTACAGGCCGCCAGCAATTGGAATACTGGAACAACTCCCCGGATACACTTGATAAAGTGTTTTACCATTTACAATGGAATGCATTTCAGCCCGGAAGCATGATGGATCAACGCAGTCAAAGACAGGGTGGCATCGCCTTCGGAAATAACCGCGACTGGGATGCCCGCGTGCGCGACAGAATAAGCACTTTAAAACCCGATGAAATTGGTTATCAAAAAGTGCTTTCATTGAAAATGAACGGAGCAGAGCAACGCTTTGATGTTTATGAAACTGTAATGGTAGTGCAACTTTCTAAACCTATATTGCCACGGCAAAAAGTTGTTTTTGATATGAACTTTGAAGCGCAGGTACCCTTACAAATAAGGCGTTCCGGCCGTGACAACCCCGAAACAAAAGTACGTTACTCAATGAGCCAGTGGTATCCGCGCATAGCGGCATACGATGCAGACGGCTGGCATCCCACACCTTACGTAGGTCGTGAGTTTTATGGGCCATTTGGTGATTTTGAAGTAAATATCAGCATTGACAAGAATTATATTTTAGGTGGTACCGGTTATTTAACCAATCCCACTCAGGTTGGTTACGGTTACGAGGCTGCGGATACAAAAGTAATGCGGCCTGCCGATAATAAACTTACCTGGAAATTCAAAGCGCCCAATGTGCATGATTTTATGTGGGCCGCCGATCCGGGATTTATACATAAATCTAAAACGCTTAAAAACGGCGTCACGCTGCACCTGCTCTATAAGCCCGGTAGCAATACCCCGCAGCAGTGGGAAGATATTTTGGTAATGGCTGAAAAGGTTTTTCCCTTTTTGGAAAGCAGGCTGGGGGATTATCCTTACAAACAATATTCTTTCATCACCGGTGGTGATGGCGGCATGGAATACCCGATGGCTACACTGCTGGCAAGGCCGGGCCCCTGGCTTCACGAGTTGCTGCATAGCTGGTATCAGGGAGTGCTGGGTTTTAATGAAAGCCTTTTCTCATGGATGGATGAAGGATTTACCTCTTGGGCAGAAAGCCTGGCAATGGCTTTCCTTTCCGGAAAGACCGATTCCATTTACACAGCTGATTATGAAAGGTATATAAGATTCACCAGGAGTGGATTTGAAGAACCGCTTATAACCCATGCTGATCATTTTAATACCAATGCGGCCTTCGGATTGGCCAGTTATGCTAAGGGCGCTATTTTTATGGAACAGTTAGGTTATGTAATTGGCGCGCCGCAGCGCGATAAATTGTTGCTGGACTTTTACACTAAATGGAAGTTTAAAGCGCCTACAGATAAAGACTTCATCCGGCTGGCAGAAAAAACCTCGGGCATTCAACTGGACTGGTATCATCAATATTGGATTAATACCACGCGCACGATTGATTATGCCATTGACAGCCTTTGGGAAGAAGGTGGCAAAACCAAAATACGCATGCGCCGCAACGGTCTGATGCCAATGCCTATTGACATGCAACTGACTTTTAAAGATGGTACAAAAGAAATGCACTATGTTCCCCTTGACCTCATGTACCATACCAAACCGGCTGAAGATACCGTACCGCGTTTTGTTTATGGCCCGTGGTACTGGACCAACCCAACTTTTACCATTGAAACCACAAAACGCCTGATGGAACTACGCGTGGCAGAAATTGATCCTTCTCAGCGCATGGCCGATGTGGAGCGGCGCAACAATAAGATTGAATTAAAGTATTAAGTTATTTTTTTACGTAAAGCAGGTATTTTTCATCAAAAAAAGGCTCATCAAAAATTTTTTTTATTGGTAGTACATGTGGTCGCGTATTGCTATCCAGTATTTCCTCAGCTAAATCGCCTCCTTTCAGGCATATTAACCCAGGCAAATAATTAGCTTCCTGTTTTTTTTCAGGTAAATTGGATTTTACCTTTTTAATCAATGGCTTACTCCAATTCCATAAATCCTTTAGTGGTGCCACAGCGCGCGATACCACAAAATCATACTGCCTGTTTTTAATGTCTTCAAAACGGCTATGCTGGGTAGTAATATTTTGAATGCCTGCAGCTTTGGCAACTTCTTCTACCACTTTTAATTTTTTGGCAATGCTATCTACGAGATGAAATTGTACGTTTGGAAAAAAGATCGCCAGGGGCACTCCAGGAAAGCCACCACCGGTGCCAAGGTCGGCAACCTGGCTGTCTTTTTCAAAATGAAAAACGGCAGCAATGCTTAAGGAATGTAGCACGTGTTTTTCATACAAACTGTCAATATCCCTGCGGCTGATCACATTTATTTTCGCGTTCCACTCTTTATATAATGCTTCCAGCAAAGCAAATTGTCGCAACTGCTCATCAGTAAAATCTGAGAAATAATTCAGTACAATATCCATCCGGCAAAGATAGTTTGTTTGGAGCGGTGCTATCCCTTCTATTGCGTTACCAGCTTTTTGATTCTTTTTTGAAAAGAGTAGGTAAAAACAAAATGTAATACAGCAGCATCCAGATGTCCATGATCAGTATCCATTTTACAAGATCGGTTTCATTCAACTTTTTCATAGCTTTAGAATAAATGATGAATTGTACCGTGGCTTTTATGATAAAAATAACCAGCGCATAACGCCAGTCATACATAATAGCCGTAAAAATGACGAGCGGGTAAAAACAAAAATGTGCGAAGCTGTACAAGCCCAATAGAAGTTTGTGGCGTGGTTTGTAATATTTTGCCGCGCTGAAATGCCTGGTTTTCTGCCGGCGCCATTCTTTCCATGTTTTTTTAGGCGTACTCAGCGTGTGGGCTGCAGGGTCAGTTACAATAGCTGTATTGGTTTTAGTAGCTACCTTATTAATGAAAAGATCATCATCGCCGCCAGGCAAATGATTGATGGAAGCAAAACCTTTGTTATTAAGGAAAAGACTTTTTTTATAGCTGAGGTTGCGGCCCACGCCCATATACGGCTGTCCTGCCAGTGCATAAGACATATATTGAAGTGCCGAATGAAAGGTTTCGAAACGAATAACCTTGTTTAAAAAGCCGGGTAGTTTTTGATAAGCGCCGTAGCCCAGAACAATATCAATACCTTCTTCATAAGCATCCTGCATTTGAAACACCCAGTTTTCGGAAGCGGGTACGCAGTCTGCATCTGTAAGCAATAAGATCTCGTGTTGCGCTTCGCGAATGCCCACTGCCAGCGGAAATTTTTTACCGGCTATAAATTTTGCCTCGTTTTGCAGTTCAATAATAGTGAGTACCTTAAACACGCGGTTCAGTTCCTGCAAAATATATTTACTATCGTCCTGCGAATTATCGTTTACTATAATGGTTTGCAGTGTGCTGCTGTATTTTTGAAAGATCAGCCCTGGAACATTTTTCGCCAGGTTTTCTTCTTCATCACGGGCGCATACTACTATCGAAACCGGATGCTGCTGGCTTTCGCGCTTTTCCTTGGCTTTAAAAAAAGCAAGTCTTATGAAAAAATACAAATAATAAAAAAGCAGAGTGAGCGAGATCAGTATCAGTAGAAACAATCCAATATGCCCCATAGTGAACAACATGGCGCAAATATAAGCGAGCGCAAATTGTAAATGGTAATTTGCCAAACTGTAAATTTGCGGCTCATGGCTTCACTATCATTTCAATTGCAGCACATTGATGCAGGTTCGGGGGCGAGGGCCGGTATTATTACAACCGATCACGGATCTATTCAAACACCCATCTTTATGCCTGTGGGTACGGTGGGATCCGTAAAAGCTGTTACACAACAGCAATTAGAACAACACGTAAAGGCACAAATTATTTTGGGTAATACCTACCATTTATACCTGCGCCCGGGCCTTGAAGTGCTAGAAAAAGCAGGCGGGTTGCACAAATTTAATGGTTGGAAAAAACCCATTCTTACCGATAGCGGCGGCTACCAGGTGTTTTCGCTGGCCGGCACCCGTAAGATCAAAGAAGAGGGTGTTACGTTTCAGTCGCACATTGATGGTAGCCGGCATTTGTTCACCCCGGAAAATGTGATGGATATTCAGCGTACCATCGGCGGCGACATCATCATGGCTTTTGATGAATGCCCGCCCGGTGGCAGCGATTATAGTTATGCCCGCAAAAGTATGGAGATGACGCACCGCTGGCTTAACAGGTGTTGTACACAGTTTTCCCAAACGCAAAACAAATACGGCTATACTCAAAATCTTTTTCCTATTGTGCAGGGCGCAACTTATAAAGACCTGCGCAGGCAATCTTGCGAATTCATTGCATCAAAAGAAGCGCCTGGCAACGCCATTGGCGGCCTTAGCGTGGGCGAACCTGAAGCTGTAATGTACGAAATTTGCGACTGGTGTTGCCAGCATCTTCCCAAAGAAAAACCGCGTTACCTGATGGGCGTGGGCACACCCTGGAACATACTTGAATGCATCGGCATGGGTGTAGATATGTTTGACTGCG
>JAFAFV010000231.1 GCA_023423285.1 Bacteroidota bacterium | reverse complement strand
TCTTTATTTACTACCGTTGGCAATTTTTCCCCTTTCAGCCCCGCGATAACATTTTGCGCGGCAAGCTGCGCCATTGCATTACGTGTTTGCTCCGTAGCAGAGCCGATATGCGGCAATACGCATACATTCGGCCTTAGTAGCAACGGGTTGTCTTTATGCATCGGTTCGGGATTTGTAACATCAAGCCCGGCGCCCCAGATGATTTTTTTATCCAGAGCCTCTTTCAGATCCTCTTCGTTGTGCATTTTACCGCGGCCGGTATTTACAAAAATGGCAGTGGGTTTCATTTTGGCGAACGCAGCTTTATTAAATATACCTTTTGTTTCCGGTGTGAGATTAGCGTGCATTGAGACGACATCGCTTTGAGCAAGCAATTCATCAAATGAAACCAATTTTGCCTCAAGTTCTCGCTCAGCTTTGTCGTTGCGGCTGCGGTTGTGATAGATCACGTTCATATCAAAAGCCGCTTTGCATTTGCGCGCCATTTCAAACCCTATCTTGCCCAGGCCAAAAATACCAACAGTTTTTCCGTGAAGGTCGATGCCCAAATCAGCAACCGGTTCAAACTGTTGCCATTTGCCGTTGAGTATTTTCTGATAGTTATAAAAAGCTTTACGGGAAACGGCGAGCATCAGCAGAAAAGCCGTATCAGCAGTTGCTTTGCTTAATACATCAGGTGTATTGCCAATGGGAACTTTGTGTCTTGTAGCGGCTCCGATATCCACACTATCGTAACCAACGGAGAAGAGTGAAATTACTTTGATATTGGGGCATTGCTGAAAAAATGCTTCATCAATCTTTGCAAAACCTGCAATTAGCAAGGCATCATGTTGCTGGCATGCTTCAATTAGTGCATCGTGCAGAATGGGCGTTCTTTCAGGCGGAAAAATAGTTACTTCATGCCCGGCATCCTCAATAATATCAATCCCCACTTGTGGAATTTTGTTGGTAATAAAAACTTTCATTGTTTCATTTTAAAAAAATCTATTCGTTGTAAGTTAAATATTTCTGTGCAAAATCATACAGGATGTTGTGACGGATTGATAAGGTCATTCAGATTATGATCTTATTAATTTTTAAACCTGTCAACATATCAAATTTTATTGATGCTACCCGGTAACCCGAAATTGGTTATGGTGCAAACCTTCAAACTTATCAACTCAACCTTGCATTCACCGTGCATAATTCGCCATTTACCGATAAAAATTGCTTTAAACAGTACTTTGTATTGCCCAATACCTTATGACGCTTTTATCTTTGAAATCACAAATCAAATAAATGAGCATCGGGAATACACAAAGTCAAATGCGCAAAGGAATACTGGAGTTTTGTATTCTTTCTATTATAAAAAGAGGAGAGGCATACCCCAGCGATATTATTGAGGAAATGAAAAACGCTGAAATGCATATTTTAGAAGGAACGCTTTACCCGCTTTTAACACGATTAAAAAACTCAGGTATGCTAACTTACCGCTGGGAAGAAAGTTCAGCAGGCCCGCCCAGAAAATACTTTTCGCTCACCCAACAGGGTAAGGAGTTTTATAAAGAACTGCAAAAAACATGGAACGAATTATCAAACGCGGTGAACACGTTAACCCGCATCACCAAATAACCAACCAACAAACTTTTAAAAATGAAAACCATTATCAACATCACCCTTGGCGGCAGAAGCATTGCGATAGAAGACAGCGCTTTTGAAAAAATAAAAGCCTACACCGAAAGCCTGAGGCAGTATTACCGCAACGAAGAAGGCCGCGATGAGATTATTACCGATATTGAAAGCCGTTTTTCGGAGCTGATGCATGAAAAAATACGCAAAGGCGCGCCACATATTACAGATGCAGACGTGGATGCAATGATCGCCACCATGGGCCGCCCGGAAGATTTTGATAAAGAAGCTACCGCCGAAGGCG
This sequence comes from Bacteroidota bacterium, assembly GCA_023423285.1. Lineage (GTDB taxonomy): Bacteria > Bacteroidota > Bacteroidia > Chitinophagales > Chitinophagaceae > Niabella. Next base: position 23,836 of record JAFAFV010000231.1, on the reverse strand, counting down.
GGCCATCTGACAAACAAACACCAAATTTTTCAATCGGCGAAAAGCGGCGCCTGTACCGCGATGAAAGCAATAAGATTATTGGCGGCGTGTGCAGCGGCATTGCTAACTGGCTTAATATTGACCCCACCGTGGTTCGCGTGCTGTTTGCCATCATTTCTTTTGGTGGTTTTGGCACTGGCTTCCTCATCTATCTTTTACTGTGGATTTTATTGCCCGCAAAGAATATGAGCGTTTATCATGGCAAAAAAATGTACCGCAATCCTGACGATAAAATCATTGGCGGCGTGGCCGGCGGTATAGGCGCTTATTTCAACACCAATCCTATCACCATCCGCTGGATACTGGCTATACCGCTTATACTAAGCGCACTGAAAGGTGTTCATTTTTTTAACTGGGACAGCGATTTCATCATCCCCAACATCCTGTTCGGCAGCCTTTCCGGCACATTTATTTTTGCTTACATCGTTTTATGGATCGTGCTTCCTGAAGCCATTACACCTTATCAGAAAATGGAAATGTATGGAAAAACCATTGATGTAAACACTATCAAAGAAAATGTTCAAAACTCTATGGGTGATTTTAATTCGCGTATGCAAACATGGGGCGAAGAGGTGAAACAAGCCAGTGAAAGAATTGGCCAGAAGGCGGGGACTTTTGCTAAAACACGCGGACCACAGTTTGGGCGTGAGTTTGGACACGTGGCGGCCCGTGGCGGCAAAGGCCTGGGGTATATTATCGCGATGATATTTAAAGCCATTTTTATTTTTATTGCGGGTACCATCGCCATTTCCTTGTTCGTTGCATTTTTGGCATTTCTTTTTAGCGGGTTTGCGTGGGCGCCTGTAAATAATTTTTTATGGACGAGTGATAACCAGCAAATGTGGGCCTGGGGCACATTGCTATTTTTTATAGGTGCGCCCATCGTGGGCCTGCTGGTAAGCCTCACCCGAATGATCCTGAACATTCGTACGCCGGGCAATTACTTAAGCTGGCTTTTTGGCGGATTGTGGACAGTTGGCTGGGTGTGCCTCATCATGTTTATCGTATCAATTTCAAACGACTTGAAACGAACTGAAAGCGCGGAAATACCTGTAAACATCACCCAACCTGCTAATAATAAACTCATCCTAACCGTAACGCAGCCACGGCTCGAATACGATGGAGAACCCTATGAATGGTTAAATGCAAATAATGGCGGCAAATTGCGCGGTTTCAGTTTAACGCCCGATACTTTAAAACTTTCTACCGTATCATTTAATTTTGAAAAAAGCCCGGATTCTTTGTATCACGTAATCATTCGTAAAGAAGCTTTGGGTAAAACAGATGAGGAAGCACTCAGCCGATTAAATAAAATTCAATACCTGGTTGTGTTTAAAGACAGCGTGTTAGACCTGCCCAATGGGATTGCGATTGATAAAAACAGTAAATTCCGCTTTCAAAACGTAACGGTAAATATTCAGGTTCCGGCAGGTAAAAAAATCAATATTGATTCATCAGTTTTCAAAAAATTAACCGACGGCCAGTTGGTTGCACGCAATTACCGCGAATCTCGCAGGGGCGGTCTTACGTATAGTAATGAAAGCCTGGCACGCTACAGACCAGGTGTTGATTATACGATGGACAGTAAAGGCAACCTTGTAAGCAATGAAATGGTGAATGTAGCTCCTCCAGGCAATGACGAACTTTATCGCTGGAACGATGATTCTACCTTGCCTGCACCACCAGCAGCACCAGTGCCGCCAGCCCCAGGAGACAGCTATCGCTATGATGCAGCGCCTGCACAATCTACTGCGCCTGATACTGCAAAAGCAAGATTAAGAAGAGAGCTGGAACAAAAGCAAAAAGAAATTGAAGACTTAAAAAAGAAACTGGAATAGCGCTTCACAAAGTCACCAAACGTATCAATAAAACAAAAGCCGGAATAATAATTTTCCGGCTTTTTTTAATGAGTTTTGGATTTATACCACGCCCTGATCAAGCATGGCATCAGCCACTTTTATAAAACCGCCAATGTTTGACCCTTTTACATAATTGATATAATCACCTTCTTTGCCATATTTTACACAGGTGTTGTGTATGCGGTGCATAATGGTTTGCAATTCCCTGTCCACTTTTTCAGGTGTCCAGCTCATCCGCATGGTATTTTGTGTCATTTCAAGTCCCGAAACTGCTACCCCCCCGGCATTTGCCGCCTTACCGGGGCCATAGAGAATTTTTTTTGCTACAAAAAAATCGCTGGCAGCGTTGCGGCTGGGCATGTTTGCGCCTTCTGCTACACAATAGCAACCGTTTTTTATCAATGCCACGGCATCTTCATATTCTACTTCATTATGCGTGGCGCAGGGCAATGCTATGTGGCAGGGAACGTGCCAGGGCCGGTTGTTTTCAAAATAATCAGAGTGATACCTGTCAGCATACTCCGCAATGCGGCCACGCTTCACGTTCTTCAGTTCTTTTACAAATTCAAGCTTTTCTGCATCAATTCCATCTTTATCATAAATAAAGCCGTCTGAGTCGCTAAGCGTTACTACTTTCCCGCCCAGCTCAGTTACTTTTTCACAGGCAAACTGCGCCACGTTGCCGGAACCGGAAATAACCACTTTTTTACCTTTAAAGGCTTTATTACGCGTGGCCAGCATGTGTTGTGCAAAATACACGGTGCCATAGCCAGTAGCTTCAGGCCTTATATAGCTTCCGCCCCAGCCAATATCTTTACCGGTAAACACGCCCGTAAACTCTTTGCGCATGCGCTTGTACTGCCCAAATAGATACCCAATTTCGCGAATACCTACGCCAATGTCGCCGGCGGGCACATCAGTATGCGCACCAATATGGTCAGCCAGTTCGGTCATAAAAGACTGGCAGAAACGCATGATCTCAAATTCTGATTTTCCTTTTGGGTCAAAATCTGACCCACCTTTGGCGCCGCCCAGCGGCAAACCGGTAAGGCTGTTCTTGAATGTTTGCTCAAAAGCAAGAAATTTTAAAATACTAAGGTTTACGGATGGGTGAAACCTGATGCCCCCTTTGTAGGGGCCGATAGCCGAGTTCATTTGCACGCGATAGCCCCGGTTGATCACAATTTCATTATTATCATTCAGCCACGGCACACGAAAGATGATCACCCTTTCAGGCTCTGACATACGCTCCAGTATACCGGCGTATTTAGGGTGCGCATCTACAAATTCATCTAAAGATTCAACGACTTCCTGCACTGATTGCAAAAATTCGGGCTCATGTGGATTTCTTGTTCTGAGGCGGGCAAGAAACTGCTGTACGGATAAGCCCGCTTTTTTTGATTTTGGCATTCTATATATAAAAAAAATTTACAAATATTAGTCTCAAAGCGGCCAAATTTAAACGTTTTTCAATAACAGAGTAAGTTTACTTTGGTTTTTTATGTTCTTTTTGTCCTAAATCATGATTTCGTTCAGTTTTACTGTTATTATTTTACAAAAAAGTTTCATATAAAATCTTTTTAGTCCAATAAGATGAGAGCTATTAGTATAAACAGGGCTTTCGCTGTATTCAATTATCTTTGCCGCTTTGGAAATTCGAAATATAATGAGTATACAAAATTTATCGGAGCAGGAGCTGATCAGAAGAGAAAAATTACAAAAATTACAAGCCGCGGGCATTGATCCCTATCCGGGGGCTTTATATCCCGTAAGTCATTTTTCGGCTGACATAAAAAATAATTTTACCGAAGAAAATAAAGATCAGTTTGCCGATGTGTGCGTGGCTGGGCGCATCATGAGCATTAATGATAAAGGCAAAGTTTTCTTTATAAAAATTCAGGACAGGCAGGGCTTGTTACAACTTTACGTACGGCGCGATGACCTGTACCCCGGCGAAGATAAAAGCATGTGGGATACACTGATAAAAGGCGGGCTTGACCTGGGCGATTTTATTGGCGTAACAGGATACGTGTTTGTAACTAAAACCGGAGAAACCTCCGTTCATGCTCAAACGCTTACATTGCTAACAAAATCTTTAAAACCACTGCCGGTAGTAAAACGCGATGAAGAGGGCAACCTGCACGATGAAGTAACAGACCCGGAATTTAAATATCGCCAGCGATATGCTGATATGGTGATCAACCCCACCATTAAAGAAACCTTTATCAAACGCACCAAACTCATCAACTCCATTCGGGAATACCTGAATGCTGAAGGCGCGCTGGAAGTGGAAACACCCGTGCTGCAGGCTATTCCCGGCGGCGCGGCCGCAAGACCTTTTATTACGCATCATAACGCTTTGGATGTTCCTTTTTATTTAAGAATTGCTAACGAGTTGTACTTAAAAAGGCTGGTGGTTGGCGGGTTTGACTGGGTTTACGAGTTCAGCCGCAACTTTAGAAACGAGGGCATGGACAGAACGCACAACCCCGAGTTTACCATACTTGAATTTTACGTGGCATATAAAGATTATTTCTGGATGATGGAAACCACAGAGCAGATGCTTGAAAGGGCCGCGCTGGATGTTTGCGGAACTACCGAACTGCCTGTTGGTGATAAAACCATTTCCTTTAAAGCGCCTTTCAAAAGAATTTCCATTTACGATGCCATTAAAGAACATACCGGCTACGATGTAAGCCAGCTTAATGAGGAAGGCCTGCGTAAAGTTTGCGCCGAAATTGAAATTCACGTGGATAAAACAATGGGGAAAGGAAAAATTATAGATGAAATTTTTGGTGAAAAATGCGAGCACCACTACATACATCCTACTTTTATTATTGACTACCCGGTAGAAATGAGCCCGCTTACTAAAAAACACCGCAGTAAAGAAGGCCTGGTAGAACGTTTTGAGCTGATGATTAACGGTAAAGAAATTGCAAATGCTTACACCGAGTTAAACGACCCCATTGAGCAGCGGGAGCGTTTTGAAGAGCAGGCCAGGCTGATGCAGCGCGGCGATGAAGAAGCCATGTTTATTGACCACGATTTTTTACGTGCTATGGAATATGGCATGCCGCCCATGTCGGGTATTGGTTTTGGCATTGACAGACTTACTATGCTTTTAACCAACCAGCCTTCCATACAGGATGTGCTGTTTTTTCCGCAAATGCGGCCGGAGAAGATGGATTAGGTAAATTCAAGGGTTTCCCTTTTAAGAGAGTTTTTTTAGGCTGAAGCAAAACCGATGGCTGCGGGTTTCATATATCAACAATTCTTCTGATTGTATTCCAGTTTCTCGTGGTAATATTTTTCCCGAACAGCTTTTCCAGGTCGTCCATTCCTTTTGGAGTGCTCGTTACCGAAAGGTCTAAAGCACTTAAAATTGTTTTATCTCTTATGGAAATGATTTGAAAAGCTTTGTCCTCTGAAATATAAGGCACGGTTGGCTGCAACTTTGGAGCCTCTTTTAAAAAGGAAACATAAAGCCTGATATCTTTATGCAAATTTACAGGCTCAAAAAGATTTTCATCCACCAGGTCGCAAATTTCTTTCCGGGTTCTTAAAATCACGGGTATTGAAAAACCAAAGTGGCTGGAAATAGATTTCTCAATTTTTTGTTCTAAGGTTTGAATACCGGTTTGTTTTGTTTCAAAAACAAAATTTCCTGAATTCAACAAAGTTCTTACGTTATTACAACCTATTTCATGCAACTTATCCCGCAGCGCCGCCATTGGCACTTTATGGTGCCCGCCTACATTGATGCCCCTGAGAAAGCCGGTTAATGTAATCATATTCGTTTGGGTTTTTTCGTATTGCTTTATAGTTATTACCTTGTCATGCAAATGCAGATATGTCTTTACCACATTGCACCTATTTATCAAAAGTACAATATACAACTGCAGATGCGGGGGATCTTCCAGGCTAAGATGAGGCTTTTTACCAGCCTCAGTCCAAAAGCCGCCAGATTTATCAAAGTTGGCTCAGGTTTTAATGTTAAAAGTATTGCCCAGCCCCCTAAAGCCTAACCCTTTAACTTATTTTACACCGCCTATTACAACCAATGCCGTAATTTTGCCCTTCTTTTTTAGTTATGAGTGATCCGATCAAACATGAATGTGGCCTTGCTTTTATAAGGCTTCGCAAGAGATTTTCACACTATCACAAACAATACGGCTCAGTAATGTGGGGGCTTAATAAGCTGTACCTGCTTATGGAGAAACAGCACAACCGCGGCCAGGACGGCGCTGGTATTGCCACCGTAAAACTTAACGTGGAGCCCGGCTATCCGTTTATGCATCGGGTAAGAAGTGTGGAACCGCAGGCAATTTCCGCTTTGTTTAAAAACATTGCCACCGAGGTGAGTGATCTTACAAAATACAATCCTGACATCACTAACCACGCAGGCCTGATGAAAGGCCACGTGAAGTTTTTGGGCGAACTGCTGCTGGGCCATCTGCGTTACGGCACGCAGGGCAGAAATAATGTGGAGTTTTGTCACCCTTTTATCAAACGCCATACCATACCGGCACGAAACCTTGCCCTGGCGGGTAATTTTAACCTGGTAAATACTGAAGAGATTTTTGAAAAGCTGGATATAGACCCCGGGCCGTTTCAAAAGCAAAGCGACCTGGCCGCTATGATGGAAGTGGTTCACAAGCATTTGGTAGATGCTGATATAGCCAAACCCGGAAATGTTGATATTAAAAAGATTTTGAACGAAGTGGCCCCCATGTTTGATGGCGGCTTTGCCGTGGGTGGCCTCACCGGCGATGGTATTGGCTTTGTATTTCGCGATGCACATGGCATCAGACCCTGCTATTACTACATTACTGATGAAGTGATTGTGGCCGCATCTGAAAGGGCTGCTATACGCACCACTTTTAATGCGGGTGAAAATGAAGTGAACGAGCTAATGCCCGGAACCGCGCTGATTGTAAAAGAAAACGGCGACTATGAAATAGCTCAGGTGATAGAACCTAAAGAAAGGCGGGCCTGTAGTTTTGAACGCATTTATTTTTCACGCGGAAGTGATGAAAAGATTTACAAAGAAAGAAAAGCCCTGGGTTACCTACTAAGCGAGCAGGTTTTAAAGGCCATAGATTTTGATTTAAAAAATACTATCTTTTCTTACATACCCAACACCGCAGAAACTGCTTTCTTTGGCCTGCAAAAAGGCATGCAGATGTACCTGAATAAAACTAAGGTGGAACGTATTTTAAGCTGGGGTAAAAATTATGACGAAGAGAAGCTGAGCGAAATGATTAACCGGCGCATACGCTTTGGCAAAATTGCCATTAAAGACGTAAAAATGCGCACTTTTATTACTGAAGACGCCAGCCGCAACGAAATGGTACAGCACGTATATGATGTAACATATGGAACCGTGCGCCCGGGCGTGGATACGCTTGTGGTGATTGATGACTCCATTGTGCGCGGAACCACTTTAAAACAAAGCATCATACGCATGCTGGGCAGGCTGAAACCAAAAAAGATCATTATTCTTTCTTCTGCACCGCAAATTCGCTACCCCGATTGTTACGGGATTGACATGAGTAAGATGGGTGACTTTATTGCCTTTAATGCTGCTGTGGAGGTACTGAAAGATAAAGGCCGCGAACACTTGTTGCAGGAACTTTGGGATAAATGTAAATTACTGAAAGAACAAAACCTATTGCACACGGAAAACGTGGTGCGGCATTTGTACAAAGACAGCACGATCCAGGAGATTACGAATAAAATTGCGCAAATGGTTACACCTGCTGATCTGAACATTCCGGTACAAATGATCTTTCAAAGTATTGAAGATTTGCATAAGGCCTGCCCCAATAATTTAGGCGATTGGTATTTTACGGGCAACTATCCCACACCTGGTGGCAACCGGGTGGTGAACCAGGCATTTATGAATTATATGGAAGGTAAAGACGAAAGAGCTTATTAATCTTTGTTCAATTTTAAAAAATCAACTTACCAGTTGAAATACAACGGCTGCAGCAAGGCCGCCGACAATGGGACCTAAAACAGGCACCCAGCTATACGCCCAGTCCCCGCTTCCTTTTTTACCGATTGGTAATATAGCATGCATAATGCGCGGTCCCAGGTCTCTTGCCGGATTGATGGCATAGCCCGTGGTGCCTCCCAGGCTTAAACCAATAGCCAGCACAATAAATGCAACTGGTAATGCATCCAGTGCACCAAGGCTATTAGATGGTGCTATTATAAACAGAACAGCAAATACCAGTACAAAAGTTCCTATGGCCTCACTTATAAAATTTTGCGCGTAATTACGAATAGCCGGCCCGGTGCTGAATGTAGCCAGCTTGGCACCTGTATCTTCAGTGGCTAAATAGTGTTGCCTGTAATTCATCCACACAAACAACTGCCCTAGCATGGCACCCAGCATTTGGCCCCCCAGGTAATGCGGAACCGTATCGGCGCTTATTTTATTCAGATATGCCAGTGCAAGGGTTACCGCAGGATTTAAATGTGCCCCGCTTACTTTAGATGATACAAATACGCCGATAAAAACAGCCATAGCCCAGCCAAACGTAATCACGATCCAACCGCTGTTATTGCCTTTTGTATTTTTTAATACCACGTTACTTACAACGCCATTGCCTAATAAAATAAGCAGCGCCGTGCCAATTAGTTCTGATGTAAAAATGCCCATTGTGTGAGGTTTAAAATGTCAGGTTGATAGGTTAATAGCAACTAAGTTAAATAGCTTGAAAGTTTTACACTAATCATTTCCAGTTACCATTATACATTTATATCATCGCTCCATGCCTGCGCTGCCTTTATAGCCCGGCCCCATTGCTTTTGCAATTGACGGCGCTTTTCGTTATCCATTACGGGTTCAAATACTTTTTCTTTTTGCCAATAGGCCTCCACTTCTTTTATATCGCTCCAGTAACCAACAGCAAGGCCTGCCAGGTAGGCCGCCCCCAGCGCTGTCGTTTCGGTAATACTGGGACGCACTACAGTGGTATTCAAAATATCTGCCTGAAATTGCATGAGGTAATTGTTCACCGTGGCGCCACCATCTACCCGCACTTCTTTTATGTCAATACCGGCATCTGCCTGCATGGCATTCAGTACATCCATGGTTTGATAAGCAATGCTTTCTACCGCGGCACGCGCAATGTGGCTGTTGTTACTGCCACGGGTAAGCCCTACGATAATGCCGCGCGCGTGCTGGTTCCAGTATGGCGCACCAAGGCCGGTAAATGCAGGCACCATAAATACATCGCCGTTATCAACTTCTTTCAAACTCAGCTCTTCCACGTCGGCGCTTTTTTGTATCATTTTTAAACCATCGCGCAGCCACTGCACTACGGCGCCCGCAATGAACACGCTGCCTTCCAATGCATAACTCACCTTACCATTAATGCCCCATGCAATGGTGGTAAGCAAATTGTTTTTTGATGCAATTGGCTGATCGCCGGTGTTCATAAGCATAAAACAACCAGTACCGTAAGTGTTTTTTACCATACCTGGCCGACTACACATTTGGCCAAACAACGCCGCCTGTTGATCGCCGGCAATGCCTGCCACGGGTATTCTTGCAGAAAGTAAGGATGGATGTGTGTAGCCATAAACTTCGCTACTGCCGCGCACACTTGGCAAAACTGATTTTGGAATACTCATCAGTTGCAACAATTCATCATCCCACTGTAAAGTATGAATATTAAAAAGCATGGTGCGGCTGGCATTGGTCATATCGGTGGCAAATACTTCTCCATTGGTGAGCTTCCATAGCAGCCAGCTATCAATAGTACCAAAGCACAGTTCACCCTTTTCGGCTCGTTCACGTGCGCCAGGAACATTGTCTAATATCCATTTGATTTTTGTGCCGCTAAAATAGGCATCGGTAACAAGGCCTGTTTTTTCTTTAATTCCCTCAGCAGCGCCATCTTTTTTCAACTGATCACAGTAATCGCTGGTACGCCTGTCCTGCCACACAATAGCATTGTAAACCGGTTGTGATGTTTGCCTGTCCCACACCAAAGTTGTTTCGCGCTGGTTGGTAATGCCTATTGCTACAATATCAACCGCGTTTATGCCCGCCTTGGCAATGGCTTCTGCAGCCACGCCAATTTGCGTGCTCCATATTTCATTGGCATCATGTTCTACCCATCCGGGTTGTGGAAATATTTGCCTGAATTCTTTTTGCGCAACGGCAACGATGTTGCCCTGCTTATCAAACACAATGGCTCTTGAACTGGTTGTACCCTGGTCGAAGGATAAAATATATTTTGACATGCAATCTGTTTATGAGGCTTGAAATTAAGGATTTGGTTCGAAATTATACTATTGCAAGTTGCCGGTTGCCAGTTTCTGAAACCAGAAACCGGAAACTTGATACCGGTATGCGTTACAATCACATTTGTGCAAACAGATCAGGATAGTCTGATATAATGGCGTCTATACCCATGTTCTTTAATCGTCGCAGTCCGTCAAGGTCGTTTACCGTCCAGGCAATTACTTTTATATTTTTTTGATGGCACTGTTGAATAAGTTGTTGCGTTACAATAGAAAAATGCGGACTGTAAGCATCAGGAGTAAAACCCAGGTCTTTGATCTGCTGATCAAGGCTGCGTTTATCTTTGGCTTCAATAAGCAAAGAAGTCTTTACCTGCGGGTATTTTTTATGTACGATTTGCAAAGCTCTGTTGTCGAAAGATTGTATAGTAACTCTTTCTGCAGCACCACTTGCCAGAATTACTTTCAGAGCAAGGTCAGCAAATTCTTCTACCGGAGGGTGCAGCTTACCATCATTTTTGGCGTTGGATTTAATTTCAATATTGTAAAAAATAACGCGGCCTTTTTGCTTTGCATATTTTTCAGTGGCTTCCAGCAAATCTGACAATAAAGGTTTTTGCACCGCTATTTTCTTTTGCCTGGGCACATCAGCAAAATATTTCATACCCACATCGTACTTTTTGATGTCGTCGTAATTCATTTCATAAAGCAGCAGTTTCTTCGACTCTTCCGGTGTCAGCGTTTTACCATCAGGGGTGGTGGTAAAATTGTGATTAAAACTGGCATCATGCGAAACAATCACCTGCCTGTCTTTTGTTACCTGCAGGTCCATCTCCAGAGTATTTACATTAAGGTCAATGGCGTGCAGCATGGCCGGTATGGTATTTTCCGGCATCAATCCTTTGCCACCGCGGTGTGCCTGCGCGTCAAAAGCTGGGGGAACTGTTTTTGCTTTGTTTGTTGCAGTGCAGGAAAACAGGAAAAACCCCAGGATAAAAAAATATACAATATTTTTCATGATATTTTAAACTTTAAAAAACTTGAATTTGTGACTATTTAGAATTTATTGTACACTTGTTACTCAACGATTCTTGTAGCTAAAATTCCCTGAATTGTGTCAACTGGCGACGTTTTTGTAAGAATCATATTTATTTGAGACCGGGCTGTGGTCCATCTTCCCAGGGTAATATTATATTCTCCTCCAAGAATGTTATAAAAGCCAATGTCGCTCGGTGTATTATACCGTAAGTTGATCGTATTGGTACCCATCCTGTAAAACGGCTGATCTTCCAAAGTGATTGGATTTTTAATATCATACCAATCAGTATTCGTAATACGGTATCCCCAAGCGGGTGGAGTAGCGCCATCGAGTATACTTCCATTTAACCCAACCATTATTACATCAATCGGCACAGATGCTAATGTTACATTGGTACCCTGAAAAACAGCTAACCCAGAAGCATTTCCGCTATTGGCAAATAATCCACCTGTAGTTGGTCCAAACCCATCACCTGTTGTATTGGTATAGTTGATTGTTCTAATCCAGTTTAGCGAAGCCATACTTGTAGAGCCTGAACCATTAAGCATTTTCGTGGTGCCTCCCACATAAAAGTAGGTACCTTTTGCGGCAGTACCGGAAGTGAGATTAAATTTATAGGTGCGGTATACCGTTCCGTTTACACCGGTGGCCCAACCCCTGTTGGCCAATGCTGTGCCTGCATTGTTACACACCACAACTGAATAAGGGGTAGCAGCGAAATTGATATCGCGTGTGGCAAGCAGTTGAATGTATTCATAATTGCCGTCACCTCCAATCAAATCACTCATAAAACCAGCAATTACGATTGGTGCCACCGTAATTGTAGAGCTTAATAATACAATGTCATCGGCTTTTCGAACTCTAAATTCAGGCATTGCAGCAGTGGAGCTGCCTGGTTTATTAAAACTGATGCCATAATAATTAGCCAGACCGTATAAACTACTATCAGCAAATGCTGCATCTGAGTCTGTTTGAAGAGTTATGTTCCCAAAACCATCATTTAAGTTCTTAGTTCCCTTCAACACCTCTCCTTCTGCCGGTAGCGGCACAAAACCTCCTTTAACTATTACTGAAAGCACACTCTCATACTTATCAGGGTCATTCAGAATATCAATAGATCTAACCCGATTGACAGGTATTGTATTGCCAGATGAGACCTTTGAAATGTTATTTTTTGTAAGACCTGTTATTTGAAGGATGCCATCCACTTTCTTTAATACGCCCCCTGTTATGTCAATGATCACTGAATCTCCCGGCACAAAACTGGCAGCATCGGCTCCTATTTGCATAGATATACCCCGCAATTGGGACAGACGTCTAGCTTCCTGCACTACGAGTAAACCTTCGGGCAGATTGTTGCCGGAATGGTCTGAAACCACCATGGCCGCAATTTTACTGGAACCGCTCATAATATCTTCGGTAAGTGTAACCTCTTTCCCTTTGTATAACTGTTTTAAATCAAATATTGAAAAGTAAGGGCTTACTGTTGCACCCGGGTAGTTTCCGTATCCGCTGCCATCAGTATTGATACGCTTTTGGCAGCCTAATATTAAGATTGCAAAAGTTAATACAAAACTGTATGCTAAAATATTCCTCATGAAATGCATTTTTATAATTTTAATATTATGGTTTTTGCCACCAAACCTGTGTCGAAATAACATCGGGGCCTTGCGCTCCTACAGCCAGGCTATAATTAGTGGGGTTTGTAGACTGAACGTAAACAGGGTAAGTCATTCTTGCTGGCATTATGCCGCCGTTCCGCAATCCCGGGCCTTTAGGCAAAACGGGGTATCCGGTGCGCCGGTATTCAAACCACTGTTGCATATCCACTAAAAACAATGCATAATATTTATGCAAATGAATTTTTTGCATCTTCTCAGCAAGTGTTTGTGTGTCGAACCATTGCATATCTGCCTCTGTAAGGTAATCAACCACATTCACGTTCCAATTAGGAACCCAATATTTAATAGCATTAGACACACCGTCATTATAATGTGTTTCGGCGCTTCCGCTTATCCATCCTTTTGCAGCCGCCTCCGCTAAAATAAATTTAACCTCCGCACAATTCATGATGATTCCGGCTTTAGGTTCTGTTTGAAGGCTATATGCCGATGTATTAGAATAGAAATAAGATTTTTTTTCAGGATTATCTCCTGGCGCATATCCACTGGGAATTCCGGCAAACATACCCTGGAATGGAGCTATTGCAAAACGGTTAATTCCACTTCGCCCGTATGTGGCTGTATTTATGCGTGGATCATCCCAGGATGTTAAGTTATCAATAAAAAAACTGGCAATTCCTGGCGCCCTGAAATCCTGTTCCCTTGTAGTAACATAAGGGTTAACATAAGGCGTAACGCCTGTCCAGAGCAGATAAGCAGATTCGCTATCTGTAGTAATTATTGGATATTTTGAAGTATTTGTTTCAACAATTTCTTTAATCTTTGCAATTGCCTGAGCAGAAACTTCTGATTTACCACTAACGCGCATTAATAACCTTAAGTACATTGAATTTCCCAGTTTGCGCCACAAACCTATATTGCCTTTGTAAACAGGATCTCTGCCGGCATTGATAGCAGCATTAGCGGTAAGTAGCGTATTCGCTTCCTCAAGCATATCAAACAATCCCTGGTACACGTCCTTCTGCCTGTCAAACTTTGGCTCCGGAATACCACCATATGCGGCTTTGGCTTTATTAGATTCTGTAAAGGGAATATCGCCATAAGTATCAGTTAAAATAGAATATATCCAAGCCTGGCAAATGAGGGAAATACCTTTATAACTGCTGTTGTTATTTGAAGTACTATCCCTGTACATGTCTTTAAAGTTAGTCAACTCAGTGTACAGGTTGTTCCACAGGTAATCTGCCCAGTTGGAGCGGAAATCATACCTGAATACAGCGCCTTCCGCATCAGTAGGGTTTACAGTCACCTGCATCAGCTCATTATTAAAGTTTCGGTTGCGCGCCATATTGGTTGAAAGCGTACCGATTAACGCGGATGGCAAAAGCTGGTCAGGCGTTACATACCTGATACCATTGGGATTAGTGTTGATCTCTTCAAAATCCCGGGTACAGGAAGTCATTAGCGTGACCAATACAATAATAGTTGTTATACTAAAAATATATAGCTTCATATTAATTCCTTTTTATTAAAAGTTGAGTTGTCATTTTTAAAATCCAAGCAACAGGCTGGCTCCAATAGTTCTTGTAGAAGGAAATTGAGCCACCTCAAACCCACGCACAATATCGGTTCCGCTCAAGGTTCCAAATTCAGGGTCAAACATTGGCCATGGCGACCAGATAAATAAGTCGCGCCCATAAACTGCAACAGTTGCACGGCCCAAATGAATTTTGTTAATGATCTGTGCCGGTATGCTATACTCTAATCTTGCTTCTCTGAACTTTATAAAATCAGTTTTAAAAGTGCTTCCTTCGGCATTATCAATACCCCAGTGGGAGCGATAGTACTCATCAATGTCTTTTGCTATCACGTCATTTTTACGGTAAGTACCGTCAGGATTTTGCACCACGCCATTCCCTATTATACCGTTATATCTTCCCGGTATGGTAACGGCAAGCTTGCCCTGCTCGGCCATTTTATAATGCATTAATGAATGTGCCACGCCTCCCCAGCGGCTGTCAAACAAAAAGTTTACGCGCCAGTTTTTAAATGTGATCCTGTTGTTCCAGCCCAGGCTACCCTTCGGTATGGTATTACCAATATGCACAACATCCTGTGTAATAAGTGCGTTGCCTGTGACAGCATCATACACAATCTGGCCGTCCGGAGCGCGTACATATCCACGGCCGTAAAGATCGCCCATACTGCCGCCTACTTTTGCCACCAACTGGCCACCGCCTACTGGGCCTGTATTTATTACCAACGATGTATCAGGCATACTCATGATCTCATTTCTGTTGGTTGCAAAAATTAGTGAGGTGTTCCAAGTGAAGCCGGTTTTTGCTTTTCCTTTTACAGGCGTACCGTTTACAGTCAGTTCAAGTCCTGTATTTCTCACCGTACCGGCGTTTATTACCTGACGTGTATAACCAGCAGACCTGTCAATGATGCGCTGCAAAATCTGATCTTTTGTATTACCTATATAAGCGGCAAAATCAAAGGTGAGGCGGCTTTTAAAGAAACTTGCGTTGGCTCCTAATTCATAGCTGATTGTTTTTAATGGCCTCATGTCAGGATTGGCCAGCACACTAGGGTTTTGATAAATGCTATCGTTTACAAAATTAAAATCAGGCACATACACATCGGTGTTCAGGTAAGGAACGTTTCCACCACTTCCCACGCCTGAAACCGAAAACCTGAGCTTGGCAAAGTTGATCGCCTTTGGTAAATCAAAAGCATCTGACAAAACAAAACTGGTGTTTAGAGATGGATAGAAGAAGCTCATCTTAGCTGTTCTGTAAGGTGATGCCAATACACTGCTCCAGTCCTGCCTGCCCGTAACGTCGGCAAAAAGGAAATTTTTATAGGAAGCTGTTATCATTCCATACAGGCTATTTACCACATATTTACTACTATTTGGAACATATACCAGGTCTCCTGCAGCATTATACAGCCAATACAGGCCGGGAACTTTCAGCGAGTCAGCCCTAACCTCCTGCCTGTCATAGGTATTCGTCATGGTGCTACCGCCAAAAGTATAATTTGTTTTTATATCATCGGTCAGTTGCCGGTTGTATCTCAGTAAGAAATCCGTATTCCATTCCTGCGATATTATATTCTGTTCACGCACGCTGCCTCTTGGCAACCTTGATCCTGCATCCCATGGTCTACGCTGTTGGCGAAATTCATCGCCCAGGTCTCCCGCTGTTCTAACCATAAGGCTTAGGTCTTTTGTAAAATCGTAAGTCACGGAAAAATTCCCTGTTAAAGATCGCCTGAGCGATTTATTTAAAAATTCGTAAGCAATGGCATATGGATTTTCAGGAAAAGAGCTGTAGGGGTAAAATATGGCAGTATCTTTTCTTTGCCAATACACAGGGTTACCATCGGCGCCTATTCCTGAGCCGTATCTCCAGTAATCTTTTAACCAATTTAGATCAGCATTAGGCTGCCAGAAGATGAACCAATACATGATGGACTGGTTGCCATATCCTGCTCCCGGAAGGTTATCGCTCCACCTGTTGGTATAATTTACTTTTGCAGCTAAATGAAGTTTATCAAAGAAACTGGTATTTAAAGCAAGAGCGAAACTGTTACGCTCAAAGCCGGTATTAGGTGTGATCCACTTATTAGTTTGATTCGTGTAGTTAAACCTGGTATTTACCCTTCCAATGGCCCCGTCTACGCCCACACTATTTGTGAACGTGCGTCCATCCTCAAAATAATCTCTTATCTGGTTAGGATAAGGCTGCCAAAGTGTTCTTACGCTATCCCTGGCATGCAATGCAGGATTGTATTGATAAAAGTACTGGCCATCAAACCGTGGGCCGTATGCCGAACTGGTGCCGCTTGTGCTTGCCCCGTCCACGCTGGTTCCATAAGAATAGTAATTTGCGCCTTCTGTTCCCTGGCCGTATTCATACTGTAAATCCGGCCACCGGTTAATTTGCTGTACTGAATAATCAGAACTCAAAGTAACACCCCATCCTTTGCGTTGCTTTTTTGCCGATTTGGTAGTGATAATAATAGCGCCGTTAGCAGCCCGCTGGCCGTATAAAGCCGCTGCCCCCGGGCCTTTCAATACTGTCACACTTTCTATGTCATCAGGATTTATATCATTAAGCCCGCTACCATAGTCAGCAGGCATATTGTCGCTTCCTGTGCCGTAAACATTTTCGCTTCCATTGGCAGTGCGCCTCGTGTTACCGCCCATTACCACACCGTCAATTACTATTAATGCTTCGTTATCGCCGGTAAGATTGTTTTCTCCACGTAAGATAATTTTATTGGAACCGATAGGGCCTGCGCCGGACCGAACCATGTTCAACCCAGCCACTTTTCCAGAAAGTGCATCAGTCCAGTTAGTCGCTCTTGCATCGGTCAGGTCGGTGCTGTCAAGGGTGGTTTGAGAAAAGCCTAGTGAGCGAGCTTCCCGTTTAATACCCAGCGCAGTTACTACCACTCCCTCAAGGTCCTGGTTACCTGTAACTAATTGAATGTTCACCACTGATGCTTCGCCTACCCTGTGCTCTTGAGTGGCAAACCCAACCGCAGAAAACTGTAGCGTTTCGGCTGTAGCGGCAGTAATTGAGTACCGGCCTGCATCATCGGTGGTAGTGCCGCGTGCCGTACCAACTACCTGTACAGTTACTCCGGATAAGGCTTCGTTAGTAGAAAGTGCAGTCACTCGCCCGGTAATTGTTCTTTGCTGCGCCCATAATATCACGGGTGATAGCATACAAATCAGACTGGTTATTAAAATCCTTTTGCGGATTGTTTCAAATCGTCTTCTCATACTATTTGTTTGTTAATTGACAATTTACTGTTGTTGTATCGTTTTTAGCTCTTTTTTCCACGTTAATGCCGTAAAAATAATTGCCAGCGCACATGCTCCCAGAAGCACTTCAAAGCCGCCATCCCAACCGTCAATATCTACCACAAGACCAATGATGGCATTGGCCAGTACCGAGCCTATGAGATAGCCAAACAGGCCGGTGAGCCCTGCGGCTGTGCCCGCAGCCTTTTTCGGTACCAGGTCAAGCGCCTGCACGCCTATCAGCATTACAGGACCATAAATTAAAAACCCGATTGCTGTTAGCGCAATATTATCCACCATTGGATTACCTGCAGGGTTTTTCCAATAAACCACTACGGCTACGGCTACCAGCACCATATAAATAATGATGGCAGGGGCACGTCTGCCTTTAAATATCTTATCGCTAAGTAAGCCGCATAAGAGGGTGCCGGGTATGCCGGCCAGTTCAAACCATGAGTAAGCCCAGGCAGTTTGCTCAGTTGTGAACATTTTTACCTCCTTCAGGTACGTTGGCGCCCAATCCTGCACGCCATAACGCACCAAATATACAAAGGCGTTGGCCATGGCTATATACCAGATCATTTTGTTAACCAAAACATAATCAAATAGTATTTGCCTGGTGGTAAATTCTTTTTCGTAAGTCTTTTTATATTCAGTGCTTTTATCATTCTTGTATTCTTCAACTGGTGGCAATCCGCATGATTGTGGCGTATCTCTTATAAGTATATACGCAATAACGGCTATAACCAAAGCCACCAATGCAGGGAAATAAAGTTTGCCCTGCCAAACGCCCAGCAGTGATGCACCGGCAACTGCCAGCAGCGGCATTAAAAAGCCGCCAATATTGTGGGCCAGGTTCCAGATGGACATTTTGGTGCCCCGCTCTTTTTGTGAAAACCAGTGCACCATAACCCTGCCGCTTGGCGGCCAGCCCATTCCCTGTACCCAACCATTGATAAAAAGAAAAACAAACATGATGGCTACTGTGGAAGTGGCAAATGGAAACACGCCCATAATGATCATAGTAAGCGCGGAAAGCAATAAACCCAGGGGGAGAAAGATGCGGGCATTACTGCGGTCTGAAACGATGGCCATTACAAATTTGCTGATGCCGTAGGCTATTGCAATCGCAGAAATGGCAAGACCAACCTGCGTTTTTGTATAACCTTGGTCAATCAGGTCAGGCATAGCCATAGAGAAATTCTTACGCACCAGGTAGTAACCGGCATACCCAATAAATATTCCCAGAAATACCTGCAATCTCAACCTGCGGTAAGTGGGGTCAATTTGCTCCCCTGGCAGGCGCTCTTTGTGTGGCGCCGGTCTTAAAAAATTAAAAAAATTCATACAGCAATATATATTCGCCTAACTTAAAATATAGTTATTTGCAAGCTTTGTAAATGTAGCAATTTCGTTTTCAACCCATTCATCATTTTTATTCAACACTTTAGCAATAATCTTTGCCACTTCCGGGCAAATGCGGATGCTTTCGCGGGCATCAAGTAATAAAGCTCTGGTACGGCGTGCCAGCACATCCTCGATATTGCGGGCCATTTCGTTTTCAACGGCCCAAACCACCTGCTTTTCATGAATTTTCAGGCTTTCGCTCAACCATTTACCCGCGTCGCCATTCATCAATTCTTTTATTTTTTGAGCATCGCTGCCATAAAAATAAAGCGGGTCGTTAAAGTTCACATTTTCTGAGTAGCCGTGCACCTGCATATCGCCTGTTACAGGCTTCACATGGTTCCAGCCCAAGTGTTTTTCTATATAATTCATCATGTCTTCACCCATTTTTCTAAAGGTGGTCCATTTACCGCCGATAATTGTAAACAGGTTAGATGGTGAAACGATTATTTTATGGCTTCTGGAAATTTCTTTGGTCTTAGCCTTGCCATCTTTAGGCGCTGCAAGTGGCCGCAGCCCTGCAAACACGCTCAACACATCCTGCCTTTTTGGTTTTTCAACAAGGTAAGCTGAGGCGGTATTTAATATAAACTGAATTTCTTTTTCAAGCGCCTGCGGCTCCAGCGAGGGTTCTCCAATAGGCGTATCAGTTGTACCCACCACCACTTCGTTGTGCCAGGGTACTGCAAACAGTACACGCCCATCGCTGGTTTCCGGAATCATGAGCGCATGTTTTGATCTATAAAATTTCTTATTCAACACCAAATGCACACCCTGGCTTGCAACCACACTCTTGGGCGCATTAGGATTGTCCATTTTTAAAATTCCATCTACAAAAACACCGGTGGCATTTACCACTGAGCGGGCTTGTATAGTATAAATGTGACCGGACTCCATATCTTTTATGGTAGCTCCATTCAGTTGTTCCTTATTATCTTTTAGTAAAGAAGTAACTTTTACATAATTAACAGCATAGCCTCCTTTTTCAACAATACTTTGCACCAGATTGATGGCAAGGCGCGAATCATCAAACTGGCCATCGTGGTACAAAACACCACCTACAAGACCCTTGGTTTGTATGTCGGGCAGAGCATCAATAGTTTTTTTTCGCGATATGAATACTGAGGGTCCGAGAGAAAGCCGACCGGCGATCCAATCATAAAATTTTAATCCAATGGTATATTTAACCCTGTCCCACCAGGAGTAAATGGGAATGATAAAAGTTTGATTTTTTACAAGATGAGGAGCGTTTTTTTGCAGCAACCCGCGCTCAATACTTGCCTCGCGTACAAGGCTTACATCGCCCTGCGCCAGGTAGCGCACACCCCCATGAACCAGCTTGGTACTGCGGCTGGATGTTCCTTTTGCAAAATCCGATTGTTCTACCAGTAATGTTTTATAACCCCTGGTGGCCGCGTCAAGCGCTATGCCTAAACCCGTTGCGCCTCCACCAATTACAAGCACATCCCACATTTGCGAGTGGTCTGCAATAACGGATAATAATGCGCTTCTGTCTAATTTCATGATAAAAAAATAAAAAATTATTGTGCAAGTCGCAATCAAACGAAAACAAATCGAAAGCAATATAAACGTTTTTTTCAAAAATTGAAACAGAATCGCAATAAAATTGTAATTTTTTATTAAATAGTTTTCCATCTAAAAAATATTTATTCGAGTAACGGAATTAAGAGGCTCATTTACAGGCTTCTGGTTAAGTTGGCCGCTTTTCCTAAATTTGTGAGGCCCACAAATATTTATATGACACATATTACAGAACGGCACCAGCATATTATACAAAAGCTAAAAAAGGAAGGAAGTGTGAAAGTGCTGGACCTTTGCAGCGACCTGGACGTTTCTTCTGTAACCATAAGAAAGGACCTGCAGTTGCTAGAAGACAAGAACTTGCTTTTTAGAACCCACGGTGGCGCTACCCTTAGCAATCCATATATTACCGACAGGCCGGTTAATGAAAAATTCAAGCTTCAAACCTTTGAAAAAGAAAAAATTGGCGCTACCGCAGCAGGGCTCATAGAAGCAAATGACTGCATTTTGGTCGCATCAGGTACCACGGTGCAATATTTTGCCAGGCATATCAAAGCAATCGGCCATCTTACCGTTGTTACCTCTGCTCTAAATGTGGCGCTGGAACTGATACACCACCCTGGCATTGAAGTAATACAACTGGGCGGTATCATGCGTAAAACATCATCCTCGGTTACGGGCATTCATGCCGAAAAAGCACTAGAGGATTTTTCCTGCAGCAAATTATTTTTGGGCGTGGATGGCATTGATCCCGAATTTGGACTGACCACCTCTAACATGATGGAAGCACAACTAAACCGTAAAATGATTGCAGCGGCACAAAAAACCATTATACTTGCCGATTCTGAAAAATTTGGGAAACGAGGATTTGGTAAAATATGCAATATGGAAGATGTGGAGCAGATTATTACCGACAGTAATATTTCGGGACATATGATAACAAGGCTCGAGGCAACGGGCATTGAGGTGACAATCGTATAGACTCCTCAATTATTTTACCTCTTGAGAATTCATCCGCAGATGTAATGTTTTCCATTATTTTTTAAATTTGAAGAAACACTGCCCATCATGATGAATTTTATAATATTTATATTGTTAATTGTATTAAGCTATAATAAAACATCAATAGATAACAACAACACTAGCAATAAAGTATATAAAGACACTGTGTTTAACCAATATTTTGACAGAACAAGTGGCTGGGTTGCAGGTGATGGCGCCATCTCTTTCCCTTTCAATAACGGTAAAAGCTTATGGCTGTACGGCGATAGCCATATTGACCATTACGACCCCAAAACTAAAACGGTACCGTGCCTATTCCAGGTTCGAAATGCCAAACAAATTCTTTTTACTTACCACTCAGTTCAGCGTGGGTTGCGATCAGGGAAAGGAAATTTACTCTTATACGGCTCACAATCCGCAGGGCCTTTTATCAATAAACAAACAATCTGGACAGTTGACGACACACTCAGTAGCCATTATCCTTTTTTTTTATATAGCGACAGCTCATCCGGAGCACAATAACCGTAAAAACGAGCTTCTGATCACTTATTCTATCAATGGTTACGGCGATTGCGTGCAGACTTGTATCAATAATCGCATGGACCCAAATGTATATAGGCCCAAAGCGATTCGGGTACCCTTCCATATCATTGATGCTTCTTTATAGCTTGTACTTCTATTCTTGGCAGAATATTTGGATTTAATTAAATTCATCACAAACAAGATTACATGAAAGCAATCTGGACAGGCTCGATAGGATTTGGACTGGTGAACATTCCCATAAAAATGTATTCAGCAATTGAAGAAAGCAATATTGACCTTGATATGCTTGATAAAAAAGATCACAGCAATATTAAGTTCAAACGTGTAAACGAAACCACCGGTAAAGAAGTAACCTGGGATAATATTGTAAAAGCATACAATTATGACGGTAAATATGTGGTGCTTGACAATGATGATTTTGAAAAAGCCAGCCCTGAAAAAACCAAGCTTCTGGCCATAGAACAGTTTGTAAAAGAAGAAGAAATTGACAGTGTGTATTTTGAAAATCCTTACTACCTGGAACCGCAAAAAAACGGTGAAGCAGCTTACGCGCTCATGGCCGAGGCCCTGAAAAAAACCGGCATGGCCGGTGTGGGTACATTTGTAATGCGCAGCAAAGAAGCCCTGGGAATTTTGAGGCCTTATAATGATAACGTTTTAATATTTCAGCGCATACGCTACGAACAGGAAATACGAAGCACCAGTGAGTTGAAAATTCCATCAAGAACAGTAAAGCCTGCAGAACTGAAAATGGCTGTGGCATTGATAGATCAGCTTTCGCAAAAATTTGATATCAGCAATTATAAAGACACCTATGCCGAATCGCTAATGAAGATCATCGAATCAAAAGCCAAAGGCAAAAAGGTATCAGCACCTTCTATGAAAGTGGTGCACAGTAAAACTGCCGATTTAATGGAACAATTGAAAGCAAGCCTTGCCGGCACCAAAACAAAGAAAGCTTCTTAATAAAATTCAGGCGTTACTTTTGCGCCCATGACCATAGAAGATTTGAAGCAGGCCGATTTTGCCGAAGGTGCAGTACTACTTATTGATAAACCTTTTCGCTGGACGTCGTTTGATGCGGTGCGTAAGATCAGAAACCTTATTAAAATTAAAAAAGTAGGCCATGCCGGAACACTTGACCCTTTAGCTACAGGGTTGCTTATTATTTGCACTGGAAAGTTTACTAAAAAAATAAGTGAATACATGGCTCAGGAGAAGGAATACACCGGAACCTTTACCCTGGGCGCCACCACTCCCACTTACGACCTGGAAAGCGAACCCGCTAATTTCAAAACATACGAACATCTATCTGTTACTGATATTGAAAATGCCACCAGTGCATTTATTGGTGAGGTTGACCAGGTACCACCTGCTCATTCTGCCATTAAAATAGACGGTAAGCGTGTGTATGAGCTGGCAAGAAAAGGTATAGATGTAAGACTTGAGTCAAGAAAAATCACCATCAGGGATTTTGAAGTGGATGCATCGGCATTGCCTATGGTATCGTTCAGGGTGGTGTGCAGCACCGGCACTTATATCAGAAGCCTGGCCCATGATTTTGGAAGCGCGCTGGGTTGCGGCGCATACCTTAGCAGCCTCTGCCGCACGCGCATTGGCAATTTTTTATTACAGGATGCTGTTTCTATTGCTGACTTTGACAAGGGGATAAAAGAAAGAAAACAAAACACCTCGGGAAAATAGTAAT
>JAFAFV010000176.1 GCA_023423285.1 Bacteroidota bacterium | reverse complement strand
TATATTGAACGCGGAATGCGGCAATGGAAAGTTCCCGGCCTGGCGATTGCGGTGGTGAAAGATGGGAAAGTGATACTCCAAAAAGGCTATGGCGTACGCGATATCAATAAAAAAGATAAAGTTGACGAGAACACGGTGTTCATCATCGCTTCCAATTCAAAGCTTTTCACCGGAACAGCAATTGCAAATCTTGATTATCAGAAAAAATTATCGCTGAACGATAAGGTTACGAAGCACATCCCCTGGTTCCGGATGTATGACAGCACGACCACACAACTGGCAACTGTGAGCGATATGCTTACGCACAGGCTTGGCACCAAAACCTTCCAGGGCGATTTTACCTTTTGGGGCAGCAACCTCCCAAAAGATTCTATTATCTGGAAAATGCGCCACCTAAAACCAGTTGGGTTGTTCCGGCAGGACTATGGTTATTGTAACTCGGGTTACGTGGTGGCCGGAGAGGTAATCCGCAAAGCTACGGGGCAAACCTGGGAACGCTATGTGGAGCAGAATATTTTAACGCCATTGGGTATGAGCAACACCTATATGAATACAGCCGGGCTATCAAAGCGCAACAATGTAGCCACGCCGCATACCAATGGGTTCAGCAGTCTTACAATCATCCCCTTCGACAGTATTGACAACCTCGGTCCCGCCACAAGCATGGTCAGCAATGTGAAGGACCTGAGCAAATGGCTTTTGATGCAACTTGATAGCGGCCGTTACGAAGGAAGGCAGGTGCTGCCCTGGGAAGTACTGCAAAAAACAAGGGATGCTGTGGCTATCATCAGCAATCGTAAAAATAATATTTACCCTTCTCATTACCGCACATATGGGCTTGGCGTGTACTCTACCGATTATAATGGCAAACAGGCTTTCTGGCACACCGGCGGCGCATTTGGTTATGTGACCAATGTTTGTTTTGTACCAGAAGTAAAACTGGGCATCACTATTCTTACCAATAATGATAACCAAAGTTTTTTTGAGGCGTTGCGGTACCAAATATTGGATGTTTTTCTTGGCGTGCCATATACAGACAGGAGCAAATTTATGATGACATTTTCACAATCAAACCGCACCAAACAGAACATAGAGATAAAAAATATGAATGAGCGCGTGATGAAAAAGAACAGCATGCCCTTAAAAGCGGAAGACTATACCGGCGATTATTACAATACAGTGTATGGTAAAATTACGGTGAGTAAAAATGATCGTAACATACTTGTGGTACGCTTCCAGCACCATCCTCATCTTACGGCGCAGCTTGATTATATGAATGGAAATGAATTTCGGGCGACTTACAATCCAATCTCTTATGGCATCTTTCCTGTAAAGTTTAGGATGAAAAATGGCAGGCCAAACGGCGTGGAAATAAAAACCAGTGATTTTATAGAATATGATGCTTATCTTTTCGAGCGCGATCCTGCAGGGCTGATGCTGAAATAATACACCAAAAGTGATACATATTCAGGGTTAGTTACATATACTAATTAAAACATATTTAGAAAAATGAAAATTGCATTCTTCAGTTCCAAAAATTACGATGAAATTTCTTTCAACGCTGTAAACAACGGCGAGCATGAGTTTGAGTTTTTTGAAGAACAGCTCAACTCCCGCAATGCTTTTCTTGCAGAAGGTTTTGACGCGGTGTGCGTGTTTGTAAATGATAAAGTAAACTCCACCGCCATTGCAGCGCTTGACAAACTGGGCATTAAAACCATTGCTTTTAGAAGCGCGGGTTACAACAACCTGAACATGAAAGTGGCCAAAGAACTGGGAATGCGGGTTGTGCGTGTACCTGCCTATTCGCCGCAAGCGGTGGCAGAACATGCGGTGGCGTTGATCTTAACGCTCAACAGAAAAATACACAAAGCTTACAACAGGGTGCGTGAAAATAATTTTTCAATTGAAAACCTTGCAGGCTTTGACCTTTATGGGAAAACTGTGGGCGTGATCGGCACGGGGTTGATTGGCAAAGCCTTTTGTAAGATTATGCTTGGCTTTGGTTGTAATGTAATAGCCTATGATGTGCAGCCCAATCCGGAGCTGCAAAAAGCCGGAGTGCATTACACCTCGCTGGAAGAAGTTTTAAGCCAGAGCGATATTGTATCCCTGCATTGCCCGTTGCTTCCCGAAACAGAACACCTCATTAATAAGAATACGCTTGCGCAAATGAAAAAAGGCGCCATGCTCATCAATACCAGCCGCGGTGGCCTGTTGAACACACAGGATGTGATCGAATCGTTAAAGGCAAAACATCTGGGTTACCTGTGCATTGATGTGTATGAGCAGGAAGCCGGAATTTTCTTCAACGATCTTTCTGAAACCATTATTGAAGACGATACCATAGCAAGGCTGATAACTTTCCCGAATGTAATCATCACCAGCCACCAGGGATTTTTTACCAAAGAGGCATTGGAGCAAATTGCTACCACCACTTTAAACAGCCTGAGCGCAATTGAAAAAGGAGAACCCTTATCTGAAAAAGTGATCGTAGTTTAGGCCTGGATTATAGATTCGATGGAAACTTTATGATACTTCACTATCTTTTCAGGTCGTGGTGAGGTGCAGGTAAGCAAATGCGGGTAATCAACCACATCCCGATGTAAAACCATTTTATAACTTCCATAACCTATAGCCGCTACTGCAACAGTTATCGTGTTATCCTGCTGCTTCCTTTGGCTGATGTTGATGGAAAAGCTGATGGAATAATCATTTAGGTGCTCGCGCAGGTGGCATTCCACTGCCTGCTCAAAAAAAGAAAGCGTGCTGCGGCCGCGGTAGTTCTTATAATTCACACGGCCAAAAGCGGTTTGCCTGATGATCTCGTGCACATCTTCCACTTCTACCCTACCGTAATAAATACCATAAGGTAACAGTGCTGCGTTGGCAGCAAACCGGTCGCCGCCCAGGTGTGTGCATTCCCAGGCATCGTAACTAAAGGGCAGATAAATGTTTTCAAAAAATTTAAACACGGGAAAACCAAATTTCGCGCAGCACTTATCTTTTTTTCCATTGGTACACACTACAAAAAATGGGTCCACCTCCCATTCAGTTTCTCTATCGGTAATTTTGCTTTCCAAATCAACAGTATGCACATCACTAATGGGTATTGAAACTGTAAAATATTTTTGCAGGATACAGTCCACATACATCACACGGCATGTTTTGTAATCAGTACTGTTGTTGCGTATCAGCAGCAACTTGCCATTTTTTTTATTAGCCAGTGCGTCCATGCGCTTCAGCCAGGCCTTATCCAGCAGCCCTTTCACCGGGTTTGAAGGAAAAGGGCTGGCATGTTCAACCAGTATAAAACTTTTATAAGTTGCGGCGGTGCCTTGCAACGCTTCTTTAAAATATCTTGAAGCGGTGCTACAAAAGAACACACGGTCCGGATATATTTTTTTGTCCAATCTATAATTTTAATTTTCCGGTATTAATTACAATTCCTCAATGTGCAGTACGCCTTCTTTGATGAGTTTGTTCAATATACCGGTTTTGGCTTCGCCATCACCAGTCAGCGGCAACTCTCCTGCTTTAAAATGTTTTTTCTCCAATAGAAAATTTACAAGGGGTTTAAACCCTACGGGCATGGCAATGGTTTTACCAAGCAATTGCAATTGAATGCCATCGGCTGTTTCAGCGGTACGCAGCACCACACCTTCATTTACCGATAATCTTGTTTCATCAGAAAGCTGTTTTATATCCAGCAAACTTTGAAAATACCGGTTCAGCGGTTGCGGCTGCATCCTGTTATAATTATCATTCAGGCGGCGTATGCCTTTGTTAAAATCAAGTCCTGCAAGGCTTTCTTTCAGTAATTCTGTTTTTTCTTTAATCAATTCTGTAAGATCGCCTTTCCAAAATGGCACGGCTTCTCTAAACCCTTTGATTTCCTCCAGTTGTGGAAACACTTCATTAAACAACCTTGCCCAGGTGTACGAAAGCACACCAATGGTGATGTGTGCAGATATGCCATCGTCTGCCATGGCGTCATGCACATATCCGCGGGGCACGTATAAAAAATCTCCTGGAAAAAGTTGCAGTGTTTGCAACGGCTCTTTACTGTAACCTGCGCTTACAAATTTCTGGTTCTTGGTTGGAAGTTCTTTTTCAAAGCCATACAGTTTCCATGTTTTGGTACCTGATATCTGCAACACAAATACATCGTGTGTATCCCAGTGGGGATTAAATCCAACTGATCTGTCTGGCGTAATGTATAAATTAGCCTGCACGGGCGAATTGAAGGTTTGCGATAAAGCCAGGCAGCATTTTGAAAGATTGTCAAAATAACGCTGGCCTGCCTGTATTACCAGTGTGGCGCCGGTATTGAACAAAGCGAAGGCTTTTTCGTTATTTACCACTCCATCTTTTTTATGGTGGCCTATCGGCACCTGCTTCATGGTATATTCAGCGCTGGGTATTTCCTTACCGTTTTTTACCACGCGCACGGATGGATAAAAAATATCCTGCCTGTCCAGGTAAGAAGATATTTCTTCACTCGTAAGGATATTGTTGTAATAGCTACTGTTGTTGCGTTTTATATGCAGTATATCTTTTTCGTGGTAGTTATTAAAAAAATCATCTATGCTGTGCGGCGCGATTACTGTGCTAAAAAAATCCGTCATAAGTATTTTTTTTGAATTATTTCAAGATAATAAAAAAGCCGCAGGTAGAAAAATACCTGCAGCTTACAAAACGTTTGGTTCAGTTATGTATTATCGCTTCCACCGCCGTCAGCATCTGAACCGTCGCCATCCGCATCAGTAGCGTCTGTGGCATCACTATCGCTTCCATCTCCGTCAGTTTCGGTAGCGTCGCCATCGCCGTCAGTAGCATCTGTGGCATCGCCATCGCTTCCGTCTCCGTCAGCATCGCTCGCCCCACCTACTCCTTCGTCTGCAGATGTATCGTTCAATACATTCATGTCATCTTCGTTCAGTTCGATGTCTTTTACTTCCATAATTTTTTGTTTTAAATTTATTGATAATATTTAGAGCCTTAAGATAGAAATTAAATAGC
>JAFAFV010000073.1 GCA_023423285.1 Bacteroidota bacterium | reverse complement strand
AGGCACTGACCTATTTAAATAAAATAAAAAAGCTGGAGAAAAGCAGATTCTGGCCTAATATAGATCCCGACCAGTTTCTAAAAAATCTAAAAACTTTTACTATTGAACCTTTAGCTTTTTATGAAGGTAAGGCCACTAATTTCTGCGCCTACTCCGCGCTTACCTATATTCCGCTGGAGTATGATCCACTGGGTTTCTCCAGGTTTATGATCACTTTATACACTTATGGCCAGGCCAATTTGGGCAATGCCACTTTTACGCCATCAAAAGCTGTGAGAGAAGAAGCAGGCCTGATAAAATATAAGGGCGCGCTTGATATAAACCCTGCCGGGCAAATGTGGTTTCTGGCGCTGGCTCACGAATTTAAGGGCTACCTCAACCTGCTGAACTGGCGCTTTGACAAAGGTGATGAGAACACGTTTTGGGCATCTACCAACCTTGCCAAGTTTAATCGCATGCTTAGAAAACTGTTCCCGGTAAAATTAAAAACAAAAGGCGCCGACCTGATCAAACCACGTATAAATGACCTGGGCGAATACCTGGCTGCTGAATTGAAAAACGGAGTTGTGTTTGTGTACCTCAACAACAAAAAGCTGTACCGTAAAACACATACCAGGTCTGTCATTAGCACGCCAACGCACTACATCATGCTTGTAGATACGCAAAAAACACCGCATGGAGACGTTGAATTTATTTACTGGGATTATGGCAGAAAAACGCTGCAACAATTGTCTCCCGCATTTTTAAAAAACATTGTTTACGGTATTACGACCACATCATTCAAACCGAAAATGTGAGCAGGCTGCAACACATAGTATTTCTCCTACAACTGGCTTTGTTGATTACAACAACCGGTTGCGCTTACCGCAAAAATTTTACAAGAGATTTTTATACCAGTAACGAAGCAAGGCTTGAAAAACTTACGAAAGATTACAATGCATTGTATACCGAAAAACCTTTTGCGCTTTTGTTTGAAACAAAGGATTTTAACGACATCGGATTTGAGATCATTACTGATACCGTTAAATACATTTATCACTTCAACCTGTTGCAGACAAATTTTACTGATACGTTGAAACATTATCATTACAACCTGCAAAAAATGAAACAACTGATTGAGGATATGCAGCAGATACAGTGTACATGGATCACTAAACTTGATTATTACGAAAATTTCGATAAAAGATTTCTCACGCTAATGGCTGTTCGCAACAAAGCCCTCAACATAGCGTTTAAGGGTGAAAGCTATTGCACATTGGCATTTTTTGACCGCCAGCAGCCTTTCGATGATAAGGGTCGTCTTTTGGATCGTGCTGACAGAAAACGAAACAGACAAATAAACGGCTATAAGTTGAATCGTGTAAATGACCGGGTTGGCTTCGCGATCACTAAAAATTACCGTTAACGTTTATTCAAACGGCGTACTAGCATAAATAAATTTTTTAAATAATACATTCTGTGTAAAAGTTCTGCTTTACACACAGATTCTGATAAACACAAACATAGTATTTTTGCAAAATGTTTAATGACGAAAACCCTGTAATAAGATTTGCGATATTAGATTTGAATGATGGACATCCTAACCAGGGTATGCGCTGTATTAGTGAAGTGGTACACCGCTGGGCCTGGAAAAAAAATATTGAAATCAGATACGATGTTTTTGATGTGAGGCAGAAAAATGAAATGCCAGACATGTCATACGATGTATACATTTCAAGCGGTGGCCCCGGCGATCCACTGAGCACGCGTTTTGAAGACTGGGATATAAAATGGAACAAATGGTTTGATGAAATTAACCGCTGGAACAACAACCCGGCAACTGTTCAAAAAAAATATATTTTCCTCATCTGTCATTCTTTTCAACTGGCGTGCAGGTATTTCAATGCCGGCATTTTATGCAAACGCAGATCTACTTCATTCGGCACCTTCCCTGTTCATGTATTGCCCGAGGCAAGGTTTGATCCCGTTTTTAAAAATTTAAAGAACCCTTTTTACGCTGTAGATAGCCGCGACTTTCAACTGGTGCAGCCCAACCACGAGTTGCTGCACGAAATGGGGGCATACATTACCTGTATTGAAAAGGACCGGCCGCATGTGCCTTACGAAAGAGCCGTGATGGGCATTCGTTTTGGACTGTATATGTTCGGTACTCAATTTCATCCCGAGGCAGATTCAACCGGTATGCTTAAGCATTTTCAAAACCCGGAAAAACAGGAAATGGTAATCAAAAACCACGGTGAGGCCAAGCTGAAAAACATGCTGGATCACTTAGACGATCCGGATAAGATCATGCTGACAAATATGAACCTCATACCCAATTTCTTAAGTGAAGCTTACGACCATTTTATGGTGGAAGAGCTGATAGAAATGTGAGGTGGCAGCCGGTTTGCACCAACTGCTAAGGCACTTCTTTTAATATCCTCAATTCTTTTGGATAATAATTATTGATCCGGTTGTGCAACACGTTCATCCAGCCCAGGGGGTGGTTTTGATAGCACGCCAACTGCCAGCCTTTTTCTGCGCTTAACTGAAAATCTTTTTTTTGCAAATAAGCAATGGCCTGTTCTTCCTCAAGTTCAGTTTTAATAATTTGTTTACTTACATTTACACTCATAGCCAGCGCATGATGAGGAATTAATTTATCGCGCATCAGTTCTCCTACCAACGTTCCCGAATAAATAACCCTGAGGTTTTGCAATAGAAACTGCATATCGTTGTACTGTACCAGCGGCCAGGCATAAACCGTGTTTTGTTTTTTTATAAAATCAAAATCTTCGATGGGTGCTACCCATTTTTCAACTACTGCCTTGTCTTTGGCTGATACTTTATCTATAGAAAATTTATTCTTCGTCCCTATTTCTTTTTGCGAAGAAGTTTTTCTAAATACCGCCATAAAAAAGCCTTCGCCTTTTATCAGGTGTGGCCAAAAGCGGTAACAGTGATTGTTATGTTTTGTAACCACTTCCGTAATATTCCAGGTTGCTTCGATGTGAAGTGGAATGGTTTGTAGCGGAAAAGTATTGCTGAGCCAGTCGGCCACTTCTTCATCTTCCTGCGGCGAATACGAGCAGGTGGAATAGATGAGAATACCATCTTCTTTAAGCGCCGGCAATACATCAGCTAAAATGCGCTGCTGCCTTTGACAACAAAGCGCCACATTGTTTTCACTCCATTCCTTTATGGCGGTTTCATCACGTTTGAAAAGGCCGCTGCCGCTGCAGGGTGCATCTACTACAATTACATCAAAATATGCGCTTAGCTTTGTAAAATCTTTAGGGTCATTATTGGTAACCACCACATTATTGCTGCCCCATTTTATCAGGTTGTCTTTTAAAATATTTGCCCGCGAACGAATGACGTCGTTGCTCACCAGAAGGCTTTCTTTTGAGAGAAGTGATTGCAGGTGTGTAGATTTACCTCCCGGCGCAGCACAAAGATCAAGCACTTTAAGCCGCCTCGAATTATCGGCTACCTGTAAAAAAGCTTGTTCTAAGAACATACTGCTGGCTTCCTGCACATAATAGCAACCCGCGTGAAACAATGGGTCGAAAGTAAAGGAAGGGCGCTTGCTGAGGTAAAATCCAGCCTTACTCCAAGGCACCTGTTCTACAAGAATTTCATCAAATAAAATTTCTTCATCTAATTTCAATGGATTTAACCTTACTGATGTAATAGGTTCGACCTGTTGGTGTTCGCGAATGAAAGCCTCTGCATCAAAGCCTTTCAGACCCTGTAAAGCGTTTAATAAAGTTGGGGGTAACTGCACGCGGCAAAAATAAAGGATTACGTGTTTCTGTGTTTACTATTTGTAAGCAGACACCAATTGTGCTGCTTTGCCGAAAAAAACAGGCCTTGATAAGTACCTTAAAATTGTAATCCCACCTTCATTACAAATCTTTGCAGGTTGTAATTTTCTTTTTTTGACAACACCCATTCATCTGTGATATAAGGTGACGTTGGTAAATACTTTTTGTTATAAATATTTTCTTCATAAGTTTTGGTTGAAAACCCTGCAGCAATATTCAGCGACAACTTTTTACTTAAACCTGTTTTGTAACCCGCGCCCGCTTCATAAAATATCCCATGCTTCATTTCTTTTCTGTAGGATATTTCTTCCACACCTTTTGTAACCAGGTTAATACCGTAATCCGCGTAAATAAAAGGCGTGTTTTGTTTGTTTAAGATGCTTTTTCTTACATCTGCAAAAAGGGGTATGGACTGCTGAAAATAATCATCAATTGCACCCCCAACTCCGGCAAACCAACCCCTGTACAATACTCCGTGAATGGTTTGTACCTGGAATTTTGTTTTATTACTTCCATACAGTGCTGCTACGTTGAACATGCCAGTATATTCCGGCGAGTTTTGTGCAATAGTTTGGTTGAAGCCTGCATTCATCAGCATTAGCGCAAGGCCTAATATAATTTTTCTCATAGTAAATTATTTCTGCAGGTAGGTAGTGCTAAGCAGTTTCAAGTTATTGATGTCTTTATAATCATATTGATAAATAGCGCTTTTGCCCACTACAATCGCCAGCCCGTTTATCAGGATCACATCCCGGGGATCAATGTCTTTAATCGTAGTGATCAGTTTAAGATTGCTAACATCGGCTGCATTGTATACTTTTAAACCGGCAGTACCATCGCAAACAAACAGCGTATTGCCATCAAGTCCCAAACCATAAGGATTTTCCAGCGGGTATGATTTTATCAAAACAGGATTGGTCAGTGTTTCAATATTTAATACCGTCAATTCGCTGTTATTGCCGCCGCAAACTGATCCTGCTCTTAATGTAGCAAAAGCATGTTTATCATTCGCCACAACGGGATCGCAGCGGCGCGCGTGTGCAAAAGTTCCAAGCTCGGCAGGATTATCGAGGTTTGCAAGAGAAAATATTCTTACCCCAGTTGTGGTACCTATAAACAGATTATTCTTAAACGGAAAGATAGTTTCAATCCCAAAGCCAAGGTCTTTACGTGCTATAAAAGAAGGATTGAAATCATCAGAAATATCAAATACACTTAAATTTTTATTGCCCACTGTGTATAGCCTCTCAAGCAAAGCAGTAAATCTTGCCATAGACCCGCCTGTGCCGTAAGACCCGACAGAGCCGGTTGTACCAAGTGGAGAAGCGTTGTAAGCATCATACACTACCCAGGTTTCATCTTTTTTCGGCACGGCATCTTTTTTAGAAAACACAACCGTGTCGCGCTTATCCCAGCCTGCCACAACTTTATTGTCATTAAAATACCATGAGTTTTCTACAAAAATTTTGGGGATAACTGTTTTTAATTTTGCTGTTTTAGGGTCGCTGATGTCTATCGTCACCAGATCTGAATACATATCGGCATAAAGCGTATTGTTCTTTATAGCTATATCCACATTACTTGGAATATTGATAAAACCGATATTGTTTGGTTTAGAAGGATCTGTATTATCAATTACATGAATTCCTTTCATAGTTTCTGTAATGAATAAATACTTCCCTTTCACATAAATCTTTTGAGGGTATGCAACTGCTGACGGCGGCGTTAATTTAACTTCCGACCGGACCTCTTCAAGGGTTTTATAAATGGGTGTATATATTGTGTATCGAAGTTCTCCTTCTACCGTGTCTTTAATGCATCCTTGTAAAAGCAGAATACAAAACACGAATACAGGCAAGTGCAGACGTAAAGCAAATTTTTTCATGTAATAAACGTTTGGTTGTTAAAATGGCTTACTTAGTTAAACAAGTCAACTATATAAACGACAGAAAACATTCAAACGCAACAACCGTCTAAAAATTTATATTTTTCTAAAGCTCTGCAGTAAAACTTATTTCAATTTGTCTTTAAAAACTTTCCTGAACTTATCAACCTTTGGCCTGATGACCATCGAACAATACGGGTTCTGGTTTTCATTGTTATTAAAGTAGTCCTGGTGGTAATCTTCAGCAGGATAAAAAACACTAAAAGGCTTGATTTCGGTCACAATGGGTTTGTCGAAGGCTCCGCTTTTATCAAGTTCCGCTTTATAATGCGTTGCTTTTTGTTTTTGTTCTTCATTATGATAATAAATACCGCTGCGGTATTGGGTTCCCACGTCGTTTCCCTGGCGGTTTAATGTGGTAGGATCATGTGTTTTCCAAAAAATTTCAAGTAGTTCATCAAAAGTTATCACTGCCGGATCGTACACTACCTGAAGGCATTCGGCATGGCCGGTTTCGCCGGTAGTAACTTCCTTATATGTAGGATTTTTTGTATGGCCATCAGTATAACCACTCGTTACATCATGAACGCCTTTTACATCCTGAAAGATTGCCTCTGTACACCAGAAACACCCGTTGGCAAAAGTTGCCGTATCAAACTGATTGTTCATAACTGTATTCTTTAAAGTTTTGCCCGCAGATTTTGCATTGCTCTTTCGCTGGGCACAGGCGGTTAAGGCAAAAAGACTGATAGTGAGAATGTAGAATGCTGCTTTCACTGTGCTAAAATAACGTTTTTCAAACCAGATAGTTTAAAGCAAATGCAGCTTATTTTGGTTTTACCATTGGTACAAATCTAACAGGAATGACGCTTTCCCGTTTGATGCCTTTTTGGGTTTTGGTGATTACCAAAAGTTCCTGGTTCAGCCTGCCCACGGGCACCACCATCCTGCCGCCGGTCTTTAACTGTTCTATTAGTTTTGGCGGAATTTCTTCCGGCGCCGCGGTGATAATAATCTTGTCAAAAGGTGCGTGTTCGGGCCAGCCCTGGTAGCCGTCTCCTTGCTTTGCAATGATATTGCGGTATCCCAACTCTTGGAAAGTTCTTAAGGCAGTGTCAGCCAGAGGCTTCAATAGTTCAATGGTATAAACCGTATCAACCAGCGGTGAAAGTACAGCAGCCTGGTAACCCGAACCGGTGCCGATTTCCAACACTTTTTCAGTACGCCCTGGTTGCAGCAGTTCCGTCATCAATGCCACAATATAGGGTTGTGAAATGGTTTGCCGGGCTGCAATGGGCAGCGGGCTATCGTCATAAGCATGTGTGGCAATATTAACCGGAACAAAAAGGTGCCGTGGGGTGCTTTTCATTACATGAATGACATTTTTGTTTGTCACACCCCTTGCAATGATTTGTTTGTCTACCATGGCGCCTGCCAGTTTTTGCCATGTGGTGTCGGGAATCATTGCATGATTCGTATTTTTCTCATGCGGTTTTAAAGCGCATGAAAATTGAGCAAATAGCAGGGGAACAAGCGTTGCACAAAACATAGTCAAGTAAATCCCAGCTTTCATATCAACTTTTTTATACGGCTGCAAACAACGGTTTTACAACAATGTAGCCACATAATCGCTGATATAATCATCAAGCTTTGTTTGAGCGCGCCGCACGTTTTCTTCGTGAAAGTTTTGCAGAATATGGTCGTAGTTAAATCCCTTAGAAAGTAGAAATCCCAGGTACACCTTCCAGTCATCATTGTGCATCCATTCCTGGCGGAATAATTTTTCAATTTTTTCCTGCAAATCGAAATTGGTAATTGCCATGGTGTGTTGCTTTAAAGGTGATCAATTATATTATTGCAATCCATTGCACCCATTGTTAAAAGATAGCATCAACATAAATAGCTCGGGGCAAAGTAGTTTCATTTAAAGTTACAACTTTACATCGGCTAATCAAATATGTTTAATTGCTATATTAAATACTTAATATTGTGTTCACATGATTTATTTCATAGAATTGCATTCATACTGATTTTACATTTGCCGAAATAAATTTTTTATGATTTTAAGAATGTTTTTTGCCGCTTTTCCTCTAATGCTGTGGTTTACCGCCTCAGCACAAATTAATTATACAGATTATGTGGACCCATATATTGGCAGCGCTGCTCACGGACACGTTTTTGTAGGTGCTAATGTGCCGTTTGGGGCCGTGCAACTGGGACCTACCAATATTGAAACAGGTTGGGACTGGTGCAGTGGTTATCATTACAGCAGTAATAATATCGTTGGTTTTGCGCACACGCACCTGAGCGGCACTGGCATTGGCGATTTGGGCGACCTGCTGGTAATGCCAGCAACAGGAAGGGTAATTGTGGAAAAAGGTATAGGAAAAGATTTTTCGAATGGTTACACCTCCACATTTACGCGCAGCAATGAAGTGGTGAAGCCGGGTTATTACAGCGTGGTTTTGGATAAATACAATATCAAAGCTGAACTTACTGCAACGGAACGGGTAGGTTTCCATCAATATATTTTTCCCACAAACGCAGAAACACCACATTTGATAATTGATCTGGCCGAAGGTATTGGCTGGGACAGGCCCGTTGAAACTTATATTCAGCAATTGAACCCCAATACGCTGGTAGGTTACCGTTTTTCTGCAGGCTGGGCTGCCGATCAGCGGGTGTTTTTTGCCATAGAATTTTCACAACCGCTTTCGAGCCTCAACCTGTTTGATACTACAGCTTTACTTCCGAATACTACCGAAGCAAAGGCAAGGCGCATCAAAGCTTCTGCCAACTTTAATAGTATTACCGGCAATGTAGTGCGCGTTAAAGTGGGCATCTCCCCTGTCAGTACTAAAAATGCACTCGAAAACATCAATGCCGAACTGCCGGGCTGGGATTTTACCGGCACAGTAGCAAAAGCAAATGCTAAATGGAACCGCGAACTGAGCCGTGTAAAAGTTGATGCTGATAAACCAACCATGCGGGTTTTTTATACAGGCCTTTATCATGCCATGATCGCACCTTCCCTCTTCAATGATGCTAACGGCGAATACCGTGGAACAGATAAAAAGGTTTATTCCAATCCGGGTTTTCAAAATTATACCACGTTTTCATTGTGGGACACTTATCGCACCTGGCACCCGCTTTCTACCATCATTTTTCCTGATAAGGTTGATGATTATGTCAAATCATTTTTAGCAATTTATAAACAGCAGGGCAAACTACCGGTTTGGCACCTCCATGGCAACGAAACCAATACCATGGTGGGTTATAGCGCCGTGCCTGTACTTGTAGATGCCTATCTGAAAGGTTATCGCAATTACGACATTAACCTCGCTTATGAGGCCGTGAAGCA
This sequence comes from Bacteroidota bacterium, assembly GCA_023423285.1. Classification (GTDB taxonomy): domain Bacteria; phylum Bacteroidota; class Bacteroidia; order Chitinophagales; family Chitinophagaceae; genus Niabella. The sequence goes on along the minus strand of JAFAFV010000073.1, from coordinate 1,052 downwards.
ATCAGCCATGCAACAACATGATGGTATTGAATATATTCAGCAGTTGAAGCACATACCTGCAGAAAAAGTAAACGAATCTGTGGCCAAATCGATGGAATATGCCATTAGCGACTGGGCCATCGCGCAAATGGCCATAAGCCTTGGCAAGAAAGATGACCATACTTATTTTATAAAACGCTCAAAATTATACAATCTGTATTTTGACCAGTCACGAGGCTTTATGCGTGGCAAAATGGCCGACGGGAGCTGGCGCACGCCTTTCGATCCGCGTACTTCAAGACACCGCGATGATGATTATACTGAGGGCAATGCCTGGCAATATACTTTTTTGGTGCCGCAGGATGTGGAAGGATTGATATCACTTTTTGGTGGAGAAAAATCTTTTACCACAAAGCTCGATTCTTTGTTCACCGTACCAGCTGCGCTCAGTGAAGAAAGTTCTCCCGATATCAGCGGCCTGATTGGCAATTATGCCCATGGCAACGAGCCGGGACATCACACGCTTTACCTATACGCTTTTGCCGGACAGCAATGGAAAACGGCCAGGTGGGTAAGGCAGGTTATGAATGATTTTTATACAGACAAACCCGACGGCCTTTGCGGTAATGAAGACGTGGGCCAGATGTCTGCCTGGTACATTATGTCGGCTTTAGGCATGTACCCCGTTAACCCCGCAAACGGCGCTTATGTATTTGGCTCGCCGGTAGTAAATCATGCAGTAATTGATTTGGCAGGTGGCAAAAAGTTTACGGTAAAAGCAGTGAACAACAATAAAGACAATATTTACATTCAAAAAGTAACCCTGAACGGAAAAGCTCATACAAAATCGTTCATCACCCACAGCGACGTGATGAAGGGCGGCACACTGGTTTTTTATATGGGCAGCAAGCCTTCAACATTTGGAACTAAGAAAGCTGACAGGCCCGTATCGAACGTGGCCTGGAAATAACAACTGGCTAAAATATTTATATGGACAGGATTTTCATAAAAAATATGGTTTGTAACCGATGCATTATGGTGGTTCAAAATGAGTTGGAAAAACTTGGGCTGCC